>NZ_JBQENT010000035.1:0-56748 GCF_052044855.1 Metabacillus sp. 22489 | reverse complement strand
TCATATTTTGGTTGGGGAACCAAAAATATTTTAGCACCACGGAAGAGTTTTTTTAATACCACGCTGAAAGCTTTTTGGAACCCTAGGCCTAGCCTAGGGTTTTCTTTTTCACAAAAAAAAGAAGATGGATTTTGCACTTATATGCAACCATCTTCTTTTTTTTACTGAGCGGTTTCCTTTTTCAATGCATCATAGGTAATTTTCCAATGTGATGCATTCCACTTAACTTCTTTCCCTTTAAATAATAGAGCCTGCGGAGATTCGTGTTTAATATGATATGTTTCTGCAATATAATTTGAAAGTGGTCTAGCCTCTTGAACATGTAGATGGTAGCTAGGATAGTCTTGATGCTTCTCTGTAAAGTCAATAAATTCTTCATATGCAGCCTGACTGATTGGACACGTTAGGCTATTTTTCATAAATAAAAATTCATCGTGTTTGTTAAATAACTCTTCAAATTCCTCAATTGTTGCAATCGGTTTATTGCTCACTCTCTCACCCTCTAAGTTTTAACTTTTTATAGCGTTTGTTTGTTTTCGTTCTCAGATGGCTGTGAATTTGCATTAGTATCTTTCGTATTTGGTTCCGTTAAATCATCAGCAATTTGTTCCAATGCATCCCCAACCATATTTTCAATTACCTCATTAGCTTGTCCATTCGAGTTTTTCGTAATATCTCGAACTTTATTCATTATTTGAGATGATTGCTCAGATACAACCTGAGAAAGTGTTGATGTCTTATCCTTTGCTACATTTACAAAATCTGACCCTTTCTCAAAGATTTGTTCAGCTGAAAATCTTCCAGATTGCTCCTTCATCTTATTCGCTTGTTGACCAAGTTCTTCACGAATTTCTTTACCTGATTTAGGAGCAAGCATTAATGCTGCTGCTGCGCCAATAAGTCCACCTACAATTGAACCAATCATAAAATCTCGATTACTCATAATAAACTTCCTCCTTTACTTATGTACATTTATTATTATTCACCAACTTGCTTAGATTCTTTCTTCTGTTTCCATCTTGACCATAATTCAATCACAGCATTACTCCATTGAGCAATTTGATTAACCTTATCTTGGTTTTGTTCAAGATTGGTAGCAACAGATGTTGTAACATTTTTCACAGATTGATTTAGCTGTTGAATGGTTGTCCCAATATCCTTCACCGAATCAACAACAGAATTAAGCTTTTCAGACTTCTGTTGAATATCTTCTGCAAGATTATTTGTTTTATGTAACAGTTGTGTTGTTTCCGATGTAATTCCTTCCATTTGCTTTTCAAGAGCTGATAATGTGCTAGCTACATTTGTTAATGTTCCTTGTAAAGCATTTAATGTTTTCGAAACGTAAATAACTAGAATCGTGAATGCAATTGCTATTAATGCAATACTTAAGTACAAGATAATAATCAACTTTTACACCTCCTATGTTAATACCCATACCCGTCATCATCTATTATAAACATAAATAAATACGAATAGGTAAAGTCTATTAAGCATTATTCGTACCCCTTCCTGTATTATTTTACAAGTTATCCCTCATACAAGCAATGATTGACATTGGGCACAATAAAGCACGTAGGCTCTAGCAGACTACTTATGGTGAATTTTTCTATTTGTGACTATTATTTTGCTATAATGTAGACTGTAGGGTTTCTAATTTTTCAATATTGATAGAAAAACCTAAATAACAAAGGAGGAATAAATTTTGAAGGATCAGCGAATTGATACTTTAGCAAAAAATCTAATTAATTACTCTATTCGACTACAAAAAGGTGAAAAGGTACTAATCGAGAATTTCGGTTTACAAAAGGAATTAGTCGTTGCATTAATAAGAGAAGCATATGCAGCTGGAGGTTTTCCTTTTGTATCACTTAAGGACAACCAAATTGACCGTGCATTGTTAATGGGCGGGCAAGAAGAGCAATATAATATGATTGCTGATTTTGAAGCGGAAGTAATGAAAAATATGGATGCATACATAGGGTTACGATCAGGTGATAACATCAATGAATTTGCGGATGTTTCAGACGATAAAATGAAGCTTCAAGGTTCTACCGTTGGAAAGAAAGTTCATCGCGATATTCGCGTGCCTAAAACAAAATGGGTTGTTTTACGATATCCAACCGCTTCAATGGCACAGCTTGCGAAAATGAGCACTGAGCAATTTGAGGATTTTTATTTTGATGTTTGTAACCTTGACTACAGTAAAATGGATAAAGCAATGGATCCATTAGTAGAATTGATGAACAAAACAGATAAAGTTCGCATAACAGGTAAAGGAACTGATTTAACATTTTCCATTAAGGATATCCCAGCAATCAAATGCTCTGGTCAAATGAATATTCCTGATGGAGAGGTTTATACAGCACCTGTTCGCGATTCGGTTAACGGAAAAATTACGTATAATACTCCATCACCTTACAATGGTTTTACTTTTGAAAATGTCACATTAACATTTAAGGATGGTAAAATCATTGAAGCAACAGCAAATGACACAGAGAGAATAAATAAAATATTTGATACTGATGAAGGGGCAAGATTTATTGGCGAGTTTGCAATTGGTGTTAATCCATATATTCTTCATCCAATGCAGGACATCCTTTTTGATGAAAAAATCGCTGGTAGCTTCCATTTCACTCCAGGACAAGCATATGATGATGCCTATAATGGAAATAAGTCAAATATTCACTGGGATATGGTAATGATTCAACGTCCTGAATATGGTGGCGGAGAAATTTATTTCGATGATGTTCTCATTAGAAAAGATGGGCAATTTGTCATTCCTGAGTTAGAAGCGTTAAATAGTGAGAATCTAAAATAATATATAGTAAAAGGGATAGTTAGCACTTCGATTTAATTCATGCAACAACTATCCCTTTTTATTAATCATCAACAACGCAACAGAGAGCTTATGGGACTATACGTGAACATCCCTCTTCGCTATAAAAATATAGGAAAGGAAAAATAAAAAGATAAAATGGACAAGAATGTTCACGATGGAAGAAACGAGTGTCATCCCTTCAAATAAAGGATCTCCAAAAAAATATGGCATCAAATTCGAATTAGCAAATAATAAATACTTTCCAGCTTCATACTTGTAATGCTGTAATAAGGTAATCACAATACTGGATGTAAACACTAAAAAGATTGAAACAGCTATGGAGATAACGCTACTTCTTGTTATTGCTGATAAGCAAAAAGCAACCGTACATATCACAATCATTTCTATAAATGTGAACAAATAACTCCCTAAACTAATTAACACTTGCTCACTCAAAGCAAGCAAAGTATCTGAAAAGAATATTAGTCCAATTAAACCTGACATGGCGAATTGCATCAAGACGAAAAATAGAATACAGTAAAGTATCATTACATATTTAGAGGATAAAATATGTAGCTTCTTAACTGGACGGGTAAATAATAGCTTTACAGTACCTCTTTCATACTCACTTGATACGATATCACCCGCAATGATAATACAAATAAATTGAATGACAAGTAATAAATAGGAGCTTGCATGGATATAATCCCAAAACGTAAAGTCAGTTTGTCGAAATAATAATTTAAAAAACAAACCAGCAATAATATTCATGACGATCATAAAGCCGATAAACATCCAAATTCTTGGACGTTTAAACTGCTTCATGTATTCATTTCTTAATAAGTGAAGATATGTCATTTTCATTTGTCTTCACCTCTCAACGTATTTAAAAATAACGCCTCTAAAGGATTACTTGTCCTTTCAATACCAATAACGTCGATACCAGCAGTAACTAGTTTTTTATTAATCATCGCAACCTCTGTACTAATTAAGTCTAAAGTAAATTGCTGATCCTTGAATTGAATATTGTAAGGTGAACATAATTCCTCTAGTAATTCATGAACATTATTTTTGTTTAATATAGTAAAAGTGTAGGTCTGTTTCCCAATGTCTCCATTATTTAGCTCGCTCATCTGTCCTTTTTTAATACATTTCCCTTGATCAATTACCATAACACTGTCACAAATCATTTCGATTTCAGCCAAAATATGACTTGAAATGATAACAGATACACTCTCTTTCCTTGCCAAACGTTTAAGTATTTCTCTTAGGCTAATTATTCCTTCAGGATCCAAGCCATTTGTTGGCTCATCTAATAAGAGAATCGTAGGCTGATGTAAAATTGCTTGTGCTAGGCCAACTCTTTGTTTCATACCTAATGAATAGGTAGACATTTTATCGTGAATATAATCTTCCATATTTAACAGTTCAATTACTTCAGCTATCCGATTATATGAAAATTCTGAGGTCATACGAAAGAAATGAAGAAGGTTGTCATACCCTGATAAATAATCATACATTACCGGATTTTCAATTATAGCTCCGATATGGCGAATTGCATATTCAAAATGATTTGATAATGATTGATTTTCAATAACAATTGTACCAGCTGTTGGTTTTATTAAGCCAACTAGCATTTTAAGAATCGTTGTCTTACCTGATCCATTCGGGCCTAATAAACCTAATATTTCCCCTCTCTTCAATTCAAAGCTAACATTTTTTATAATCGATGACTTTTTAATATTCTTACATAGATTATCAACCTTTAATACAACTTGTCCCTCTTCCATTTTGATTCGCCTCCATTCGAGGTATCCCTCTAGTTAAATGGCTCATTACAATAAAAAAGCTGACATCAATAAGAACATTACGAAGGTAATCCTCTTATATAGTCAGCAAATCTTATATCTTTATGCCAAAACCTTTTCGTATGCTTCTTGATATTTTTGAATATCTCCCGCACCCATAAATACGATTACAGCATTTTCATGTTGTTTTAAAACCGATGTATCTTCTTCAATGATTAAATGCGAATTATTAATTTTTTCAAGCAAATGATCAATTGTCAGTTTTCCTGCATTCTCTCTCGCTGAACCAAAAATATCACACAAATAAATATAGTCTGCTTTTTGAAGGCTATCTGCAAACTCATCTAAAAATGACTGTGTTCTTGTAAATGTATGTGGCTGGAAAACGGCGACTATATCACGTTCTGGATACTTTTGTCTTGCGGCATCAATCGTTGCGTTAATTTCAGTTGGATGATGCGCATAATCGTCAATTAAGATTTGATCGCCAAGTTTTTTTTCATTAAAGCGACGCTTAACACCTTCAAATGTTAGCAAACGCTGTTGGATAATTTCGATGTCAATTCCTTCATAATGACATAAAGCAATAACAGACAACGCATTTAATACGCTATGATCACCAAATGTTGTGATTTTAAATGACCCATAGAACGTATTCCGTACAAATACATCAAATGCTGTACCTTCAGTAGACTTTACAATATTCCTTGCTTGGAAATCATTATCATCTCCAAAGCCATAATAAACGACAGGAACTTTCGCTTGGATTTGTTGTAACTGTTCATCATCTCCACATGCAATGATTCCTTTCTTTACTTGTAAAGCCATTTGCTGAAATGCATCAAATACATCATCTAGATTAGCAAAATAGTCTGGATGATCAAAATCAATATTTGTCATTATCGCATAATCTGGCTTATATGCCAAAAAGTGTCTGCGATATTCACACGCTTCAAAGGCAAAATATTTGCTGTTTGGAATTCCTTTTCCTGTCCCATCACCAATTAAATAAGAAGTTGGTTCAGCTCCTTGAATAACATGTGATAATAAACCTGTTGTTGATGTTTTTCCGTGCACACCAGTTATTGCAACACTCGTATACATTTCCATAAATTCCCCTAGAAAACGGTGATAACGAATAACAGGTAAGCCTATGCGGTTCGCCTCTTCAATTTCAGGATGTGTATCTGGGAATGCATTCCCTGCGATTACTGTTAAACCTTCTTTAATATTTTCCTTAGCAAAGGGTAATATTTTTATATTTCGAGCTTCAAGTGCCTTTTGTGTAAAGACCTTCTTTTCTATATCTGATCCTTGAACATGATAATTCATGTCATGTAAAATTTGTGCAAGGGCACTCATCCCCGTACCCTTAATACCAACAAAATGATAAACAGTCATAATAGAACCTCCAACAAACGTCTATCTGATTGACAGTATATGACGCTCATCTAGATTTGCAACTCATCTATATGAAACCTTTAGAAAAACAAAAAACCACTTTAAAAAGTAATCACTTATTTTTCTTATACTATCCTCATAAGAGCTAATTTTTATATTGATTATATTTTGATTATTCCTTATAAATCTTATCCTACGTTATCGAACCCTGACGTATGTAATAAGCTTACGGTTGTATATTATATCACTTGAAAGTTATCTTGACTATGAATTCCTTTAATTCAAAAGTCTCAAATTTCTACTTTCATGGGCAATTCCATACATATTTTATCGCATTTTTCTTCAAAAATGTACGCCAACTGTCTTGACTTTTATGAAAGTCTAAGAAAAATTTATTCATTTTTTCTTCATCCACTACGAATAAGTCACTAATGCAGAGGAGTTGTGTAAAAATTGGAATTGAGCGAAAAAATACAATTTTATTAGTTGTGATTTCCAAAGGAGAAGTTACATATATAAAAGCTTGTTCTCCTGTTAATATTTTCTCTGCATATATATGATGCTCTTCAAATTTTATTACTTTAAATGGTTCAAGTACACTTGCCATAAATAAAGCATGGAGAACCTGTTGTAATGGATGTATCCCATTAGCTTTTGAGAATTGATGGATAAACTCTTGATAAATTGTCGTACCTCTTATTGTTAGATAATCATGCTTTAACCAATCTTGAAAAAGCAAGTCTTCCAACGATGAAAAAGGTACTGAACGATTACGTTCAACTTTCGCATTAAAAATATGTTTGGCTTTCACCATTTCTCTAATATTCACATTTTTATTGATATAATTTTGCAATTGACTAGCATGTTCTAGGGTAAGGGTAAGAAGCTGTTCTTCTTTTTCTTTTCGAATTGCTTCAAAATCAATAATATTACCCATTCTCACCCATCTTTTCGATCCTTATAATCTCTTTCATTACCCCAATCAATATAGGACCTTTTTTCATGAATTCTTCACCCTTACCCTTTGACCATACGATCACTATTCTCCTTGAATGACCTCTAATTCTTCCTCTGTAATAAGGATATCCCTAGGCTTGCTTCCTCTATTTTCGGATATTATTCCTTGCTCTTCCATCATATCAATAAGTCTTGCTGCACGATTATAGCCAATTCGAAAATGTCTTTGTAATAGAGAAGTAGATGCTCCACCTTGATTTATTACAAATTCACATGCTTCGATAAAGAGTTCATCTTCTTCAGACTGGATAGCTGCCCTTTTAACAAGCTCCTCTTGATGGAATAAATAGTTTGGTTTTGCTTGCTGTCTTACATGCTTTACAACTCTATCAATTTCTTCATCTGACACGAACGTCCCTTGTAGTCTTACAGCTTTTGATGAACCATTTTCTAAGAATAGCATATCTCCTTTTCCAAGTAGCTTTTCTGCTCCTGCAACATCAATAATCGTCCGAGAGTCTACTTGTGATGAGACGGAAAACGCTATTCTTGTAGGTATATTTGCTTTAATTAGACCAGTTATAACATCAACAGATGGACGCTGTGTTGCAACGATTAAATGGATTCCACATGCACGAGCTTTTTGGGCAATACGAGCTATCGCTTCCTCGACATCATTAGGTGCAACCATCATTAAATCAGCAAGCTCATCAATGACAATCACTAAATATGGTAGATGCTCCCCTTGTTTATGCTCCTTAACAAGCTGATTATAACGTGTAATCTCTCTCGTTCCTGTATGAGCAAATAATTCATAGCGTCTTTCCATTTCCTCAACAGCCCATTTTAAAGCTGCCGTTGCTGCCTTTACGTCTGTAATAACTGGACTTACTAAATGTGGGATTTCATTATATGGTGCTAATTCTACCATTTTAGGGTCAATAAGCATTAATTTTACTTCCTGTGGCGTTGCCTTATAAAGCAAGCTAACCAAGATTGTATTAATACATACGCTTTTTCCTGATCCTGTTGCCCCAGCAATTAATCCATGAGGCATCTTTTTTAAATCTGTGACAACTGGCTGCCCTGAAATATCTAATCCTAAAACAGCAGTCATTGGCGATTGATTCGAGCGAAACTCAGTACTGCGTAAAATTTCTCTTAAATATACCATTTTGCTTACTTTATTTGGTACTTCAATACCAATTGTGTTTTTACCTGGTATCGGAGCCTCAATCCGTATATCTTTAGCAGCTAAACTTAACTTAATATCATCACTTAAATTTGTAATTTTATTCACTTTAACACCCGGCTCAGGATGGACCTCAAATCTAGTTACCGAAGGGCCTTGCGTTACATTTACGACACTTGCTCGTACATTAAAATTTAGTAATGTACTATCTAATAATTCTTTCTGTTCATTCAACCAAGAATTGTCTTCATTCATTTCTTTGTCAGGTATATTTAAATAGCTTAAAAGCGGAAATTGATAGCTTGTTTCTCTTTGCTTTTCACGCATTCGCTGTTTATCTCTTGCTAGCATCATGACATTAAACGGCTTTGAGGAATTAATTTTTGCAGGCTTCCTCTTTTCTAAATGAGCTGTTGTTTGCTCTGTTTGTATCTTGACATCCTCTTGCTTTACATTCGTTACATCATGTTCATTTTTCGATTCAACTAGCCTGTTTGAAGTTGGTTTTATCCCTTCCTCTTGAGCTTGATAAGGAAAACTACCCTTCATGATCTCATTCTGATTATTATCTGTTTCAAATAAAAAGACTTCTTCTTCATTACTATTAACAATGGAATTTGATAACTCCTCTTCCATCTGTGGCGATTTACTTAATTCAATCTCATCTTCTAATTCTCTGGCAAATTGTTGTACTTTTTCTTGATCATCTGAATCACTTTCATTTGTTCTTTCTTCTTCCAGCTGTATTGTTTCACTTATTTCAATCTCATCTGCCAAGTCACTAACAAATTGTCGCTCTTCTTGATCACCTGAATTAATTTCATTTGTTCTTTCTTCTTCCAGCTGCAGTGTTTCATTTGGCTCAAACTCATCTTCCATTTCTCTAGTAAATTGCTGCTCTTCTCGTTCCTCGCCTGAATTAATTTCATTTGTTTTTTCCTCTTCCAGCTGCAGTGTTTTACTTACTTCAAATTCATCTTCCATTTCTCTAGTAAATTGTTGCTCTTCTTGTTCATTTGACTGAAGATGATTTATTTTCTGTTCCTCCATCTCTTTTAGTTGAAACAAATCTTTTTCAAAAACTGATGGAAGTTTTGCAGGACCGGCATTGTCGGCCTCAATTTTCTGAAAGCGTGTTGCCATATTTGCTGATGCACGCTCTTGATTGATTTTTCTTTCGCGCTGCTGGCGTGGCTGAAACCCATAAACAGGTGATGGAATTGCAGTAGGTTGAAATGGTCTTCTAGGCTGTACAGTATCTGATGTATCAACACCTCTAACAGTCTCTCTACTTCTCGTTCTTTTTGTTGGTAATGTCGGTGCCTCTGTTTTTTTCAGGATTGGCGTTATTTCTTCGGTTGTAAAGGTTGACTGACGTTTACTTCTTGGCTGTTCCTTACGAACTCCTAATTTTTCATCAGGTATAATCGGAAATCTAAAATTCCCCTTAGGATATTGATAAGCAATTTTCGCTTCAGCCTTGTAATTATCATAGTGTTCTACATCGATGTCCGCCTTAGCTTGTTGCATATTTTGTTTAGATTCAATACTTTCTTCAATTTCAAATTCATCTTCGTCACCTGTAAGCAGGTTGACTAGTTTTTTTAACCAATTCATAATTAATCACTCTTTCAACAATTCATATATCGCATACTCTATTGTATCAATAAAAAATTAAATTTGTAGTTGATTCTCTTCGTGTTTGCAATATTTCTCACAAAACATCATGAAAAAAGTTTGTATCTTTTTTAATAGAGCTATTTCATTTGGACTAGCAAATATGTATAAGATCCCCAACTCCTACTAAAACTTATTAATTAGATAATATGGAATCATCCTTTAAAAGAAAAAAGAGGTTTAACAGGGGAAATTATCCGGACTTAATATTGGATGGTTTCCTCAGTACCTCTTTTTATATTAAACCTATTAAATTGTTCGATCTAGATTCAAACTTTATGGGCAAAGATATGATACCGACTACTCTTTTAGCTTTTCGAACGATTTTTCCCTAATATAAAAATCGGTTCTAATTTAGCATTATCGTATAAAAATGATAATGCAGTAATCGGGACAGTCCCACTTGCAAAAAAGCTCATTGTTAATTGAGCTAAAATATCGTAGCCTGTATTATTACGAACATCTACAATAATAAGGACATCCTGATGTGGAACTGCTACAGCCATTTCCCCTTCAATTTTTTCCTTGAAAGATTGTAATAGACTTTCATTTAAAATTCTACTTGCATCATATCCATCATTTGCATTCAGGAAATAAAAAACATTTCCTGCAACATGATCTTCCTTTACAACCGTCTTTAATGATCTTAAATTAAAGCTCGATACTTCCCTCACATAATCTCTTGTCCAATTTTCATTATCCATCATTTTCTCATCGATAAGTCGATACGTATTTCCTAAATCTAGAGCATAATAGATACGTGTTTCAGCTGTATGGTCACTAAAGCATAATGGGATACCATCATTACTTTTAACAGGAAATGATGTTGAACGAATCACGGGAAATATTGATTTTTCCTTACCAGCGAGATTTTGATTTTCCTTCATCGCTTTTAAGGATTCTTCAACATAATAAACTACCTCTTCTATCGCTTTGTCTTTAGCTGTTTCCCATTTTGCGATAATTCCAGGTAATGATAGAGTAACTCCTTTGGATAACTGTTCATCAACTATTCTTAGGCTATCCTTTTCTTTATCAAAGTCAAATGTAAATGAAGAATGGTTTAGCTTTTCTTTTATCATTTCCACTAACTTTTTTGATGTCATTTTCATGCTGCTACCTCCTCTCCTAAAGAGTGAATCATCGAGTTAGTTTTTTAAGTCATTAATAAATGCTTGAATTTCCTCTTGTGTTTTTCGGTCTTTACTTACAAAGCTTCCTATTTCTTTTCCGTTATTAAAGGCTACAAAGCTTGGAATGCCAAACACATTTAGTTCTGCACATAAATCAATAAATTGATCACGGTCAACATAATAAAATGTAAATTCACTATTTTGTTGTTCTAATTCTGGTAAAAACGGCTCAATAAACCGACAATCAGGACACCAATCTGCCGAAAACATAAGAATGATGTTTTCACCTTCAATTATTTGTTTATATTCTTCTATAGATTGTAATGTTTTCATTTATATACCTCCAGTTTATAAATAAGTCTTATTATTTTGTTTAACTACTAAAACGACAATCCAATCTTTATTGTATATGAATGCCTCTTTAGTTTCCAGTGAACGAACTTTTCAAGTTATTGAATGGAAGAAACAATAATCATTATATTTCTCGTATCCTCTTTTATGTTTTTCAGCTCTGTCTCAGTTGTTAGCTTTGTTCCACCAATTCCTACTGTTACTTCATATTTTTTAGAATCTAGTTCATGAACAAATAAATAGCCTAGCTTGTCATTTTTCTTGAACGTCTTTGATATAAATGGATTTTCATATTGCTTAACTAAAGTATCATATGAAACCTGACTATTTTCCTCTTCATTTTCATTTACAAATAAAATATATCTTTGTGCACCTTTGGCTAATATGACATTATATTTATCCGCTTTCTCAACCTTATAATTCTCAGGTAAATAAAAAGAAAATTGCTCAGTTTTATTATTTGGCTTCTCTCCATTATTTTCAAAAGCTTGCTTTGCTTCATCTATAGATACCTCTTTAATATCAGCCTTTGATTGAGTACAACCGGCTGCAAGCAGCAAAAATAATACTAAAATAAGCGACTTTAATAATTTCACGATTCTCCTCCTCATAAGCTTTACTAGGAAATTAGTACCTTTTTATGATACCCTTATTTTTTTTATTGTGACAAGAAAACTGTTTGAAAAGGAGATTTTCCCTACAAAAAAAGCGGCACATAGCCGCTTTTCCATTATGAATGTTGTTGCTGATATAAATACTGCCCTATTAATAAGTCGCATAGGTGTGTAAACATTGAGGTACGATCAACTAGACCATTTGTAAAAATCCCAATTGCTCCTTGATTATGTCTAACCTTATGTAGATTTACATACTCGTCCATTACATCACCTAATTCCTTGCCATGAAATACCGATCTGCCAATCTCATTAGGGACAATAATTCTTGCTCCACCTGCAACTATTGGTTCGAGCTTATGATCAACAATTGCACCCCAATTACAAAGGAAATACCCTTGTTTTGTTTTGATTAATCCGCCTTCTAACCCAACACCAATGTCAGCTTGTATAGCAGTACGAGCATTAAATGCCCTGTTAATAGCTCCTTCTATTGTCTCATCATCTGATAGAGGCTGTGCCGATACATTCGATGGGGCATTTACTGAAAAGAATTCAGCAGTAATATGGGGCATAAAGGAATTTTTTACTGCATTTACCTTTGTTGGGTTTTGCGTCCCAATAGCAATTTTCACTTCGTTTTCCTTCTTTCACAATAGTTCCATTTTCAACCTAATTGTTCCTCAGACTTTGTTGTTTTAACTAAGTATTAACATATGGTTGATTCTCACCACCAAAGGCTTAGTTGTATACACAAACACCTTAGCTAACCTGTTCCACATACTCAAATCAGGAGCTTCGCAGGTTAGCTCCAATCGGGCTAAAAACAATTTAAAAAACGAGCTAAAGCATAAAACTTATCTTATGCGTTATTTTTGATAGAAGCAATTGTTGAAGAGTCACATGATTTTACTAATTTAATTAATAACTCTTTTGCAGCTGCATAATCATCAACATGCATGATTGATCCAGATGTATGTATATAGCGGGCACATACGCCAATAACAGCAGATGGTACTCCTTTATTAGATACATGAACACGTCCCGCATCTGTTCCACCTTGTGATACAAAATACTGATAAGGAATATTATGAGTTTCAGCCATATCAAGGATATATTCCCTTAATCCACGATGTGTAACCATAGATCGATCATAAATTCTTAAAACCGCACCTTTACCTAATTGACCAAATTCTTTTTTATCACCACTCATATCATTTGCAGGACCTGCATCCAACGCAAAGAAAATATCAGGGTTTATCATTGTAGCTGCTGTTTGAGCTCCTCTTAAGCCAACTTCCTCTTGTACGGTTGCACCTGAATAAAGAGTATTTGGTAAAGTTTCATTTTTCGTTTCTTTTAATAATTCGATTGCGAGACCACATCCATACCGGTTATCCCAAGCTTTTGCTAATATTTTTTTCGGATTTGCTAATGGCGTAAATGGACTTATTGGCACAATTTGTTGACCTGGCTTAATTCCAATTTTCTTAGCATCCTCCCTATCATCTGCACCAATATCGATTAACATATTTTTGATATCCATCGGCTTATTACGCTGTGCCTCACTTAATAAATGTGGTGGAATGGAACCTATAACTCCAATAACAGGACCGTTTTCCGTAATAATTTGGACTTGCTGGGCTAACATAACTTGACTCCACCAGCCACCTAATGGCTGAAAGCGTAACATCCCGTTATCTGTAATTTGGGTTACCATAAATCCTACTTCGTCCATATGCCCAGCTACCATAATAACTGGGTCCTCTTTCTTTCCATAACGAACACCAAAAATACTTCCTAATTTATCTTGTATTATTTCATCTGATAATGGCTCTAGTTCCTTTCTCATAAAGGCACGAACCTGGTGTTCATTACCGGACGTTCCTGGAATTTCTGTTAAAGTTTTGAATAATTGTAACGTTTCACTATTCATTTTCCACCCTCATTTCAAGCGCTTTATGCGCCAATTTTTCATTTCGTTCACTATCTTATTGGTATAAATAAAAACATGTTATAATTAGAATGGGAACCTATTCAACTTACGGACAACAAAACTAATTTAAATCATTATCTGAACGAATTGATAGGAATGTCAAATCATAATTCTTTGCCAATTAACTTTACATACTGTGTTCTCATATTCCTTATTAAATCATGGAAGAGGTGACAACCTTGAAAGGTAAATATTTCTTATTCGGTTTAGGACTCGGTGTAGTAGCAACCTACATTCTTAAAGAAAACATAAAAACGCGCCCAATTTCATCTGAAAAAGCATTAGACATTGTGAAAAAGGCATTTAAACAAAAGGGCCCTATCGACGGCTCTTGGATTTATACAATACCAGAAAAGTATGAAACTAATCATTTAACATTTGATGTATATAAAGCTGGTATTTCTAGAACAGTTGATAATCTATGTGAGCAATATGAAGCTTTTGTCGACACGAAGACAGGTGCGATAATTCATGTCGAACAAATTGCATAAGGTAACCGGAAGGGCACATTACCATGTCCTTCCTTTCACCGATTAATCCCTTTTTCGTTCAATTCTGTCAATAATAGCCCCTTCATCATTCCACTTTATTCCACGATAAAAAGCATCATGATAAAAAATAAACCACGCTTGATGGCTTTGTCCATATTGTATCCATTTTTGTTTATTTTGAATGGAATCCATCGGATAATCATCATAGGCCAACACCCATAATGGATTTTTATGTGCATGTGTAGGCATTAAATCTGCCATATGGACAAGCATCTCTCCACCATCTTCAATAATCACAATGCTGTGACCGTCACTATGACCACCTGTATGATGCATGACAACCCCTTCGGTTATAACAGCTGAAGATTCAAAAGTTTCCACTTGTTCTTCTACTGCTTCCCAATTTTCCTTCCAGTATGTATTACGTGAGCGTATATTAGGATTTCTCATTTCTTCCCATTCAATCGAAGAAGTAACGATTTTCGCATTTGGAAATACAGAGACAAGCTTATCATTCTTCCATTTGGTTAACCCACATGCATGGTCAAAATGCATATGCGTCATTATAACAATGTCAATATCTGTAACAGTTAAACCTAAAGCCTTTAATGATTCCTCAATTGACGATTGTTCATAAACTCCAAAGTTTCTTAACTGCTTCTCATTCAATTTTCCATTACCAATTCCACTATCCAGTAAAATATGTAAGCCATTCTTTTGTATTAGGATAGGATCTGTTCGAAGTTCGATTTGATTTAACTCGTTTACCGGATATTTTTTCGACCATAATGGTTTTGGCACAACCCCAAACATTGCCCCACCATCAAGGTTTGTTACACCACCGTTTAACCATGAAATTTTAGTTTGACCAATTTTTAATGTCTCCATTTTCCAACCCCCCTCATGTTATTCTATCATATTTTTATGTCATTTTTTCATCTCGTACGATGTGTGGTACTTATCATCGATGAGAATATATTCAAATTCAAAAAGGAAGTTCATGTCACACTTTTATGACTTAAACATAAACAAAAAAAGGAAATGACATAAATGCCGTTTCCTTTGCTTTTATTCATTCATGTATTTTGCTTCTACACGATAAATCCGTTGACCTTTACTTGAAAATTTCTCTTCATATTCCGTCATAATGTTTCCTTCATAATCACTATTATGAAGATCAAGGCTTAAGAACTTCAACTGTAGTCCATATTCGGAAAAGCTTATTAATGAAAATTCAAAAAGTCCTTGATTATCTGTTTTAAAATGGATTTCTCCGCCTTTTACAAGAATTTTCTCATATAAAGCCAAAAATGTTTTATACGTAAGGCGGCGCTTACTATGCTTTGATTTTGGCCATGGATCGGAAAAATTCAAATATACCCGTTCAATTTCATTGTCTGCAAAGTACTCTGTTAAGTTCTTTGCATTAACATTTAACAACTTTAGATTTGGCAGCTGTAAATCTACTACCTTTTGAAGTGCCGCAACTATAACACTGTCAAAAAGCTCAATCCCTATATAGTTAATATGAGGATTTTTCTGTGCCATTCCGACGATAAATTGTCCTTTCCCCGTACCAACTTCAATATGGATAGGATTGTTATTTCCAAATACCTCATGCCATTTCCCTTTATGTTGCTCAGGATTTGCAATAGCATAATTAGATTGCTGGGCGATAAACTCACTTGCCCAAGGCTTATGTCGTAAACGCATGAAGACACCTCTATCAATTAAAATTTGCTCTTAAAGAGACCATGAAAAAACTAAACAAATAATTTATTTCTTTATATTTCCCAATAACAAACGATCGTCATCAATTCTCTGGGCTGTATAATTCCTAATTAATTTGGCATGTTATATCTATATAAGCTTGTCTACAGTTAACATAGGACTTTTTTTCAATAGCTTCATTATGAAAGGATGATTTTTAAATGCCAATTCAATACAACGATCAATTAAATTTAATTAAAGATATTTTATCTGAGCATCAAAGTGAATGCTGCGGAACAGTAGCTGAATGCGAGCAATTAGAACGAGTTGTAAAGTCATTAATGGCAAATACCAGTACGGACCAGCAAACGAAAGCGATTCTGGAAAACATTTATACGTACAGTCAGTCTGGAAAAAATTCCACTTCACTGAACCAACATATCCAATCACACCAGAATGAACTTTCACAATGGATACAAGATATTGATACTTTTAGTTAATTCTTGTTCATTTTACTCATAATGACATTGATATGCTCGATCCAATTTTGCATTTCTTGGACATTATTTTTTGCATAATACAATAAGTACGATGTTATTGCTTGTAATAACACATACCAATATATTCGTTTAAGCAGCTGATCATTTAACTCCAAGCCATAGGATGACAGCCAATCCTTCCAATCAGCTTCTTCAATATACCAATATAAAAGGATTCCAATATCAATTGCAGGATCTGCAATCATTGCACCATCCCAATCAATTAAAAACAGCTGATTCGTATCAGTTAATAACCAGTTATTATGATTGACATCACAATGACAAACGACCTGATCCTGGCATTGAACATCAGGAAGCTGAGTCTCAAGTAATTCAACTGCTTGGATAATTTCAGGCTGCTTTATTTTTTCAAATGCAACTGCTTGCTGGATTTCATCAAGTATTTTGTTAGGAGTGAGCGGTTGCTTCCCTAAACGTTTTAACATATTTAATAACTCTTTTGAATGATGAATTTTTTGTAGAAGCTCAGCTACATTTGAACTTTTCATATCAGATGGTTTTAATTCACGTCCTACTAAGCGATGTTGAGCTGTAATAACATCACCATTTTCCATCCGCTTTGTCCAAATTAGCTTTGGAACAATCCCTTCCGCTGAAAGCACAGCTAAAAAAGGTGAACTATTTCGCTTTAAAAAAAGCTCCTGTCCATCCCTTGTTGCAAAAAATGAATTACCTGTCGCTCCCCCAGCAGGAGTTATTTTCCATTCACTACCTAATACTTGTTCCAACCAGTTTCCCTTCAATTTCAACCCAACATTTCATTTAAGAATTTATCGAAAAGCATAAGCGTTGCTTAGCCCCGACAAGGCTTGAGACCTCGAGGGGCTAGATGCTGCTTATGCTAGACAATTTAGAAAAGCGTATACGCCTTGCATCATCTATCATTTAATATTTTACATTAACTTTAGTATTGTACCACTTATTAGGTTTTACTAGGTACTTTTCCTACATAACTTACTGATTAGGCATTGACCCGCGCAACCATAATAAAATATTAAAATAATTTCATTTAACTGAAATAAAAAGGATAGCTATTGGTGATTATGGAAAATTGCACAATAGCCATCCTTATAAATTTTATATCCATAGGATAATGATAGTCAAGCAAAACTAAAAGCCTAGATTTTACAAAAAACATACGTTCCTATTTTATTAATTCCTACATCGTTTTCAACACCTATCGGACTTGTTAAATGAATAGTATCAGGAGTTATCATTAAGTACCATTTTCCAGTTGGTAAGTCGATTTTAAACTCATGACTAATCTTATTATGATGTACAACAATTATTTGCGACCATGGACCAAATTCTCCGACATCTTTTAATTGGTACGATAGAAGATTTTGTTGAACATCGATAAAAGTAACATGTTTTTCAATTAACTCATAATTTGGTAAGCGAAAAGCACCGTGCATTTTTCTTATTTGAATGAGTCCTTTAACATACTCAACATTTTCTTTATATCGCGATCTATCACTCCAATTTATCCAATTGATTTCATCTGGTGAGTTATAACTATTTTCAACTCTTTGCTTCGTCCGAAAGAACTCTTGGCCTGCATGAAGAAAAGGGATCCCTTGGGATAGAAGGACAATGCTTGTTGCTAGACGATGTCTTGCCATCCGTATATCAACTGATTCTTGTTCTGAATAGATCAGGAATCGATCCCACATCGTGTGATTATCATGTGACTCAACATAATTAATGGACTGTATTGGTTCACTAAAACGTGAAGGAGAGCCACATACTAACTGTTTCATTTGTTCGAAAACACCTTCATGCCCATGTACGAATCCAGCTTCATAAAGATTAAAAGTACTCCCTTTTACAACATCGCGAAATTGGTCATTAAAAAAGCTAATTGATGGAAGTATTTTTGCATTTTGTGTGATTACCTTTTGATGAATTGGAAGTGGTGTATTCAAATCCCATCCCTCACCTAGCAGAATCGAATCAGGCTTTAATGCGTATATTTTATCTTTTAGTTCTGACATTGTATCAACATCAAGGATTCCCATTAAGTCAAAGCGAAAACCGTCGATATCATACTCTTTCATCCAATAACATGCACAATCAATGATAAATTTTCTTACCATAAACCGCTCAGAAGCAAGATCATTACCAACACCAGTCCCATTTGAAGCGTTTCCATTTTCATCGTATCTAAAAAAATAACCGGGGACTAGTTTCTCGAAGGAGGAATTCTCTTTCGAGTACACATGATTATAAACTACATCTAATATAACTCTAATTCCATGATTATGGAGAGATTGAATCAGGGCTTTTACTTCTCTTATTCGCTCTGTTGGATTTTCAGGGTTTAAACTATAGCTTCCCTCAGGAGCAAAAAAATGTAATGGATTATATCCCCAATTGTATCGATCGTTCGGATGATATTCATCAACTTCCTCAAAATCATTAATAGGCAATAACTCTACATGTGTAACTCCTAACTCCTTTAAATATGAGACGCCTGTTGAATCACTCGCTTGATTGTTAGTATCCGTTTCTAACCATGCCGCGTATTTTCCTTTTTGGGTCATTCCACTATCGTGATGACTAGAAAAATCTCTTATGTGAGCTTCGTAGATGATTGCATCATTTTTATTTTGGAAAGGAGGCAGAATTTTTGATGAAACAGCTATTTTCTCTTTATTAACAATAACACCGTATTCACCATTAATCGAAACAGCAATTGCATACGGATCAACAGCCTCTTTCCAAACGAGATTAACACATGCTAGAAATGTATATAAAAATCCTTCAAAGTCACCTTGTAAAGTAAGAGACCAAACTCCATTCTCATGCCTTTCCATTTCATACACAGCAACCTGCTGTTTATCTTGTTGATAAAGTTTCATTTTAACCGCTGTTGCTGTTGGTGCCCAAACCTTCCAAAGTGTTTGTTCTTTTTTGTACGTAACTCCTAAATCGTCTCCATCGTAGCGAAACATTTGATCAAACTCATTCGTTCGAATGACTGCACCTACTTGCAGATCTGTCGAAACACCATTTTCATCCACTATCATTACAGTCTTACCAAATACAATTTCAAGCTGATGCTGACAACTATATTTAATATGGCTACCGATATCCAACACATCGATAATGTCTAATGGATGGTTTCCATTAACATGTTCAATAAAAAATGATTTTCTTTCATTTTGCATTTCTTTAGGTAGTAGGATGACAATTTCATTCATTCGGTCTAAATAAGCTTCATACTTCCTATTTACCTTAAGCAACCGAGCCACCCCCGCTAAACAACTATTTTATTAGTGTTACATTCGATTTATTTACAGAAATTGAAACTGGTCCTTCACCAATATGCTCTCCATCTGCATATACAGGAGAATTATCTCCGTATAATTTGATTGATGTACAGGGAAATGTTGAAATAGCATCTTCCCTCCATTTCTTACTTTTCATATTAAACAAGAATAAACAAATTATTTGATTTCGACTTAGACTGTGTATTATCGTCGCATCTAATAAACCATCTTTTGGGTTTGTATTTTCCGCAATCTCCATTTTGTTAAATCGATGTGGCAGATTCGAAACAGTAGACAACCAAACATTTTCATATTCAACCATTTCTCCATCATAATGAACTTTTAGTGAAGTTGGTTTGTATTGGTATAATACCTTTAAAAGACAAATGATAAACATAAAAGAATGCAAATGGAGAAAGTTCATTATTCTTTTAAGTGGAAACATATCGATTTCCTTTTGGATTACTACATTAATTCCAACTTCAAGAGAACGGATAAAGTGTATACTACTTGTTTTCCCCTCACAATTTATCTCACCTACATCATATTGGACGGAACGCCTGTTCATTTTTTGGAGTATACTTCTCAGCGCTTTAACAGGATGTGAAGGTAATTGTAGTTCCCTTTCCAAGTTATGGCCATTTCCAGCATTAATAAAACCTATCTTAACTTTTTGAAATGTCGCTAATCCATTAATAACCTCATGAATCGTCCCTTCTCCTCCAACAACTATTATTGTTTTTAAATGATAATTTTGAATTGTGGCTACCTGTCTCGCAAGAACTTCTGCATGACCAGAATACTCTGTTTGAAATGTACGATAGGTGATGTTCGTTTTTTCTAGTTCTTTTTTTATCTTCTTCCAAATCTTGATTGATTTACCATTCCCCGCTACGGGATTTATTATAAAAAATAAACCATTCATATTCGCTTCTCCGTTATCTCTACTAGTTTATGTCATTTGTTTATTTGTGTTCATATCCTCGATAAAAAGCTTAAAATCCTTCGGAAACTTTCAAATCTATTAATTGTGTACTCTACTAATCATAGAAAGAGTAGATAGTAAAAAAGGGCAAGCTTCTTCTTGTCCTTTTTTAGCTTAATCTATATGTTGTTCATCTGATGATTGCTCATTCCATTCCTTTCGATAAAAGGAATTTGTTAGACAATGTGATAACAATACTTGAGCACTCTTTAATTGAATATGCTTTAATGGTGCAGAAGAGCTTCGTAGCCGATTAAACCACTGTCCATATGTCCTTTTATCTAATAATGTGATATCGTGTGGAGCAAATGGATAATCAATATATCCGTTGCGACTTACAATAATTTTCTTTACAGGTAAATCTGCTTCACCTACTGATAACACCTTTTGGACTACCGTTGCCGTTCGATTAAGGCTTATTACGGGATTCAAGATTTTTTTCGTATCATTTCCGTTTCTAGCAAGCCAAAATTTATCTTTTGAACCTGTATAAATGGTTTCATTAAGATGCTCAACAACTGTTAAGCAATAAACTTCTGTTGTTCCAATTATGATCAAATCTAATTCTACTGGTGCATTTTTCATGAGAAAAACCGGTTTATACAACAAAAGATAATGATCTGGTAATCGCTGCATAAAATATTGTAATAATCTATCACGATAAACCTTCTTATCGACAGAAGATTTTTCACGAAGAGTTGAGCTAGCCCAGCGAATTTGAAAACGAAATATATAATCTAAAAACAAAAGTTTGAGATCATTTTCAGATTTAGGAACAGTAGTAAATTGGAACTGCAATTCATCATCATCAAGAGCTGCATCTTGAACCAAAGGTTTTATTGTTTGGATGCTTGGCTCTTCCTTTGATAATTTACTTTTTAATTTCTTTAAAAGCGATTTCTTTTCCCCATCATCCATAAATGGTGTAAACTCCGGCTCACTAACCTTCATAACGGTATGAAATCTGTTACTTTTCCAAGCATCATAGACCTTCGCCCATTGTTTTTTCTTAAACCGTATAAATTGACTAGGATAACGATATGCATCGAGCTCATAACGAGAAATGTAATCATATAATTTTATTAATTGTGCCAACCGTTAATCAGCTCCTTTATTCCATGTTATTTCATATATTTAAAAAATTCGTTAACAGTTCCGTTTGTATGACGCTCCTCTTCTTTATATCGTATTGAATTAAATTTTTTACAGTGAAATTTAATAAATTCACCCTTTTAAAGAAAAGATTTCGACTGCTTCATACTTAGGAATTCGATCTAAATGGGTTTTATATAAGTGAATTTTATCAGCTAGAAACGTCTGCTTATCAGCCTCAAATATGTGTCGTAATTCATTTGTATATTGAAATGGAACTTCTGATTTCCATCTTCTTGCTAACGTAATATGTGGATTAAATGGTTTTTTATCAAGGGAAAAGCCGACTTCGATACATGTATGGAATACCCGTCTTTGTAAAGAATGAAGATATGATGATTCATTTATTCCAGCCCACAGTATTCTAGGGGATTCTTTTTTACCAAACACATCAATTCCAGATAAACTCAATTCAAAAGGTGAGTGGCTTTGTGCAATATGTGAAACTTGATTTTTTAAGTTAGCTAATTGTTGAGGAGAGGCTACGGCACCTAAAAAAGCCAAAGTAATATGATAATCATCTTGATGAACCCATGATTTAAAAGGATACTGTTCTTTATGTTGAACTACCCAATTATGTAAATAGCTTTTTTGATCCTTAGCAATTGGAACAGCAAGAAAATAATGAAATTGTCGATCCATGTGAAACTCCCTTCAAAGAATTATTACTTGAAGATTATTCTATCCTACTTTTCCATCATATAAAACCTATAGCAATATTTGATGTATTTAGAATGATATCCATTCAAATAGGTTTTTTATTTTTGTTATGTTATGATTTTATATGACTTACTTGTCCGAATATAGCAATTTTTAAAGGAAGTGTCTTAAATGAGAGTTGTAAACAATATTGCAGACCTAATTGGTCAAACCCCTTTAGTCAAATTAAATCGTTTAAATCCTGAAAATGGAGCTGCTGTTTATTTAAAGCTCGAATATTTTAATCCAAGCGGAAGTGTAAAAGATCGCGCTGCTTATAATATGATTATCGATGCTGAAAAGAAGGGCTTATTAAAGCCTAACTCAACTATAATCGAACCGACTAGTGGAAATACTGGAATTGGGCTTGCGATGAATGCTGCTGCAAGAGGATATAAAGCTATACTAGTAATGCCTGATACGATGACACAGGAACGGATAAATATTTTAAAAGCATATGGTGCTGAGGTTGTCCTAACTCCTGGTGACGAAAAAATGCAAGGGTCAATTCGTAAAGCAGAGCAACTAACAAAGGAAATTCCAAATAGTTTTATGCCGATGCAATTTGATAATTCCGCTAATCCAGACGCTCATCGTAAAACGACGGCAACCGAAATTATTGAAGCAATGGATTCTATCGGAGTACCATTATCAGCTTTCATTGCAACTGCTGGAACAGGTGGAACAATAACCGGAACAGGTGAAGCGTTGAAGGAACATTATCCAAACTTAAAAGTTCATGTCGTTGAACCAGCTGGTTCCCCTGTTCTTTCTGGTGGTAAACCAGGTAAGCATAAATTAGTTGGAACAAGTCCAGGCTTTATCCCTTCAGTTCTAAATGAAAATGTGTATGATGAAATTCTTAAAATTGAAGATGACCAAGCATATGACATTACGAGACGCTTAGCGAGTGAAGAAGGAATCCTAGTAGGACCGTCGTCAGGTGCAGCTTGCTATGCAGCAATTGAGATTGCAAAGCGGTTAACACCTAATGATGTCGTTGTATGTATGATTGCTGATACGGGTGAAAGATACTTATCTACTGATGTATTTTCATTTTAATTTATAAAAAAGCTGTTCCATTTAGTTATAAGAGAGGAAGCAGTTCTTCTCTTATAACTTTACCACGTTCTCCTCATTGTAAAAAAAATCTATTAAAAACGTCTCCCTAAATGCATAAAGCTACTATTCTAAACCTCTAAAAATAAGATAACTCGCTGTACCCTCTTTTGTGACAATTTTACTTTTATTAGTTTTCTTAAATAAAAATAGATGACCCACACGAGCCATCTACTTTTCTTTATTTTGCTAATTCATAAATGGCTTGTGCATAAATAGCTGTTGCCTTCAGTAAATCCTCAATCTCTATATATTCATCCTTTTGATGAGCGACATCTGGTCTCCCTGGAAATAACGGTCCAAATGCAACACCAGCATCAAGAGAACGTGCATAAGTTCCTCCACCAATCGCTATCAATTCTGATTTTTCTCCTGTCTGCTCTTCATAAACACGCTGTAAGGTTTTAATGAGTGGGTGCTTCTCATCGACATGATGTGGTTTTGAATCATTAAATAAATTTAACTCAAAACCATCTATTTGCTCAAATCCTGCCTTTACTTTGTCAGCATTACCTGTTACAGGGTAGCGAATGTTAATCCCAATTTCCCCTGCTTCATCTTCAAAAGAAATGATGCCAAGGTTAACCGTTAAATCACCACTTATGTCATCTGAAAATGCAATTTGAAGTTTTTCCCCTCTTGTGTCATCTTTGAAAATCTGATCAATCGTCGAAACGAAATGTGCTCCTTTGCCATTTATTTGTAAAGTATGTAAAAAGCTTGCCAATACAATTCCAGCATTTACACCATTATTTGGCTCCATCGCATGAGCTGATTTCCCTTTTACCGAAAACATATATTCATTATTTAAATATTTATATTCACCAGACACATTGGCCTTAGTTAAAAAGTCAGTAAATAACTTGTTTATATCTGCTATTTCTTCATTAACAATTACAGTTGCTTCTGCTAAATCTGGTACCATATTAAATCTCCATCCAGCATGAAAAGATTTAAGCTTCATCCCATGTGATTCATCTTTTATATCAGCAGTGTGCTTTAACTTTAAATCGATAATCCCTTTTTCTGCATATATAATTGGGAAATCAGCATCTGGTGCAAATCCTACTGTTGGCATTTTTTCATGTTTAAAATAATGCTCTACACAACGCCAATCACTTTCCTCATCTGTTCCTATTATCATTCGCACATTTTTCTTTAACGGGAGACCTAGCTCCTTTACAATTTTCATCGCATAAAATGCAGCAATCGTCGGTCCTTTATCATCAAGTGCACCACGCGCATAAATCCTTCCATCTCTAATTTCCGCACCATAAGGATCGCTTGACCAGCCATCACCTTCAGGAACGACATCGACATGACAAAGGACTCCTACAATTTCTTCACCGCTTCCTGGCAACTCAATATGACCAGCATACCCATCCAAATTTTTCACTTGAAAACCTGAATCCTCACCGAGTTGTAATAAATGATTAAATGCATCGTTTATTCCTTTTCCAAAAGGAGCATAATCACTTTTAGTTGTTTCATCTAGAACACTTTTGATTTGAAGGTATGCCCTAGCATCATTAATTAAATCATCTTTTCTAGCTTCAACTTCTTGTTTCCAATTCATAACGATTAACCTCCATTTACTCTGTACATTCTTCTACTATATTAGTATGTAGATAAAATAAGCAAAAGAAACGGTCTTAATGGTCTATTATTTCTTTTCCCGTACATACTAATATCAAAATCGTAGCGTATTTGTTTGCTAAGATAAAGAATCATTAGGTAAATAATAAAAAAACTATTGCAAAATATATAAATAACGAATATTATTATATATGTTTTGAAAAAACGTTCGTATAACGGGGGTACATATGTTTAAACTAGCAGAAAATAAGACAACGGTCAGAACAGAAATTTTCGCAGGTATTACAACTTTTCTAACGATGGTTTATATAGTAGTTGTTAATCCGATCGTATTATCTGACGCAGGGGTTCCATTTAATCAAGTATTCACTGCAACGATAATTGCTACCATTATCGGAACACTTTGGATGGCTTTAGCAGCGAATTACCCTATTGCAATTGCACCAGGAATGGGATTAAATGCATATTTCGCTTACTCTGTTGTTGGTGCAAATGAAAATATTACATATTCCACAGCATTTTCCGCTGTGTTTGTTGCTGGAATTATTTTCATTATTTTATCGTTAACACCTTTCCGTAAAAAATTAATTGAGGCAATCCCGAATAATTTAAAGCATGGAATTACAGCAGGTATAGGATTATTTATCGCCTTTATCGGCTTACGTTTAACAGGAATTATAACAGCAGATCCAAACAACCTAGTGAAGCTTGGCGATCTTCATTCACCATCTGTTATTTTAGCTATTGTCGGGCTAGCCATAACATTAGTGTTAATGAGCTTAAATGTCCATGGTGCTTTATTTATAGGAATGGTCATTACAGCCATAATCGCTTTCTTTACTGGTCAGCTTGAATTTAAAGATGGATTCGTTTCTCTCCCAAGCCTTCCTGAAGGAATTATTGTCGCAAATCCATTTACAGCATTCGGTGATGTTATTTCACACGGTCTTTATGCCGTTGTATTTTCATTCCTATTAGTTACAATTTTCGATACAACAGGTACGATGATTGGAGTTGCTCAACAAGCAGGCTTAATGAGAGGAAATGAGCTTCCAAGAGCACGAACTGCGTTATTAGCTGATTCAGCAGCTACAACAGTTGGTGCAATGTTTGGAACAAGCCCTACAAGTGCTTATATTGAATCCTCTTCAGGAGTTGCTGCAGGTGGTCGTACTGGTTTAACGACATTAACTGTTTCAATATTATTTGGTTTAACATTATTATTTAGTCCATTAATTAGTGCAGTTTCAAATTTATCAGCAATTACTGCTCCAGCCCTTATTATTGTCGGAAGTTTAATGATGGGTGCAATTGCCGAAATCAATTGGAAGGAGCTTGATGAAGCATTTCCAGCATTTCTTGTCGTTTTAAGTATGCCGTTAACGTCAAGCATCGCTACAGGTATTGCTCTAGGCTTTATCTCTTATCCATTAGTAAAAATCGCAAAAGGAAAATGGAGAGAAGTTCACATTTTCGTCTATATTTTTGCTATTCTTTTCTTTATCCAACTCGCATTTATTGGTGGCCATTAACTTAGCTTTTTTAAGAGGGTAACTCAAAAGGTTCAGACCCCTCCGACAAACACTGATATATAAGTCTATATATTGTGTTTGAGGGGTCTGAACCTTTGGTATTGAGCCACCCTCTTTTTTCTTTAAGTTGATTAATTCTCTTTTTCGTAGAAAAGCTGAAACACTAGATCCTGGTTATAATTCCCAAACCCACTCCCAAACAAAGTTACTCCACCAACATGAACACTATCCTCTTCAACAGCAATTCGAAATGTCCATTGTTTTTCGCGAATAGCAACATCGTTCAATGTAACATTTGAGAATAGTTTTCCATCTAAATATGTTCCATGGCCTGTAATTCTAATTTTCTTTAAGAGCCCATATTGATTGACAACACTTGGCCACCAAGACGGTGTGTATTTCCCCCGACTATCACCGTAATCTCCAGGGCTAGTCCACTGACCTAAATGAACATCATTTAAATAAAAGTCAATATCAGACGGCCAATTACTATTTGTAAACGGTGCTTCTGAGGATAGCTCCATAGATATTTCCAATTCCTTCGGATGCTGACTTGAAAGTAAATAATTAGGAACTTTATATTCAATATATCCTTGATAAAACCAAAGAATTTTTGCATTTACACGTTCTCCATCAAAAAAGTAACGAGGATCATCAAACTCACCTATAATCTTCTCTGGAGTAGCTAACCCGCAAGTAGGTCTTATTTGTAAATCTGTATAATGACCGATTGAAATTTCTGTTTGATGGTATTCTTGTTTTACTTGTTGTTTGGTTGGAAACGTAATTTCCATTTTATCTACATAAAGAACACATAATTTTTGAACTCCTCCCTTACCAGGTATCCGGTCGGTTCGAATTATTCCTGCCTTCTCCAATTTTTTTACATGCATACTTATAATCGCACTGCTTAAGCCTAACGCGTCAGCCAATTCCTTCATATTTCTTGGCTGTTCCGCTAATAAATGAATAATATTGATGCGAACATTGCTTGCAAGTGCTTCAAAAACTGGTAGTGAATGTTTTGAAATATCTAATTCCATATTTGCCCCCATTTGTACATGACTATATGAAATATCATATCGTTTTATGTATTTCTCTGACAAGAATAGATTCATGATAAAAAAACAAAAAGAGGTGACTCAAAAGGATCGGCCCCCCTCCAACAAACACCATTTATAGTAAACTAACCTCATTCTATATATGAGTTGTCTGAACCCCTTGGGTTTGAGCCCCCCCTCTTTTACCAGTTCTATTGCTTTGTTAAAATAATCGGCCCTTCCTTCGTTATTGCAATCGTATGCTCGTATTGTGCTGAAAGCTTCCCATCTATAGTTCTTGCCGTCCAACCATTATCGTCCATTTTTGATTCCCAAGAACCAATGTTGACCATCGGTTCGATAGTAAAGACCATACCTTCCTTTATCCGTAGACCTTTGTTCGGTTCTCCATAATGCAAAATAGTCGGTGATTCATGTATCGTTTCCCCAATACCGTGGCCAGTAAAGTCTCTGACTACCGAAAACCCTTCTCCTTCAACATATGATTGAATCACATGCCCAATATCTCCAAGTCGGTTCCCAATCACAGCCTTTTCAATTGCACGATTTAATGATTCCTCTGTTACTTGTAAAAGCTTTGCTGCCTCATCTGAAACCTCTCCAACTGCATATGACCATGCAGAATCAGCTAAAGCACCATTTAAATTTACAACCATATCTATTGTAACAATATCGCCATTTTTTAACGGCGTATGTCGTGGAAAACCGTGGCATATTTCATCATTGATTGATGCACATGTTGCATATTCATAGCCTTTATAGCCCTTTTGTTCAGGGGTTGCTCCATGCTCAGACAAATATTTATCAACAAAAGAGTTGATTTCAAATGTCGTTACACCTGGTTTAATTCGCTTGGCAATTTCTTTATGACAATTTGCAAGCAATTGCCCTGCCTTATGCATCAAATCGATTTCTCGTTTGCTTTTTAATTTAATCAAAATACGTTCCCTCCGATAAATTAGGTGATGCTACTAGTATATACATTAAGGATACCATGAATCACTTCCTGGAAAAACAAACGTGTTTCTCCATCTATTGATTGTCTTAATTAAACATTGTTACAAGCATATTGTTGATTTATGAATATTACACACATAGACTCTATTAAAATACGAGAAAAAGCTCTCCTCAGACAAGAAGCAAAAAGGAGAGCTTAAACAGCGATAGAAAAAATCATGAAATTGAAAAGTCTAGGCCAAACTAACCATTAAAAAATAATTGCTATCCCCGTCGTTATACTAGTAACGATAAATAGAAAAATAATCCCTGGTGAAGCAAAAATTCTTTTACATTTTCCTTGTGCCTGAATTAGATAATCTTTCTTCTCCTTTTCAATGACAAAGTATGGATTTTGCTTAATTAACTCATGAAATAATAAACGAAGCCATTCCTGAAAAAAGAACCAAAACGCTATAAAGACCCCCCACTTCAACCAAATTGGTGATAAAATAATGAGTGCCGATGTTAAAGATATAAACTGAATATAGTTAAAAATATACGTCTTTTCTCTTAAGAACGCTTTGATGAATAATTCTGTAACACCATTGACAGGTGTTCGACTTTTAAAAATCCTTTCCGAACGACCCCATAATATAATTGAGCGCTTTTTAGGCTTTTGTTTTGGCATATGTATTTCTGGATTTATAGTTAAAATGAATGATGATAATTTCACCTTTTTCATTTTTTCGTTTTCAACATCTGTAGAAAAGGTTCGATATTGCCTTTGGTATATGTACAGCTGTCTAATTGAAAAAATGCATAAAACAGACGCTAATACAGGAAGAACTATCACGGATGATTGATTCATAACTAGGAAAGTTAAAATACCTAATAAAATAGCAGCAAACGAAATCACAAGCCATTTTTTCCAGAAGTGATATCGAAACGTAAGCTGTTTATATGTAGAAATAAATAAATTTAAACTAAAAAAATAATAAATCGTTGTAATTAATAGATTTACATTCCATTCATTAAAATGTTTTGTTAATGGTAAAAGAAGAAGTAAAACAATTACCCATTTTACTAGCAATAAAACGAAAGAATAGATAGCCCCCAAACACCTCATCTGGATTACCTTTTCCTTATGCTGTAATAAATATAACTGATCAGCCTCTTCCATAAAAGTGCGAATCATCCCTTGCCATGAAAGGAAAAAACCTATAAATGCAAAGCTGATAATCGAAAAGCCTTTAAGCCATGTAGGCGGAGCTTGCCACCAGGAATAATACATAATCCCCCCAAAAACGAGTGCAGGGATGAGGAGATACACGATAATTGTCCAATCAAAAATGGAATGAATGATCTTCCATTGATTGCGAAGATCCTGCTTTAACCGTCCATAAAATAGCTGATATCCACTCACCCATATAACCTACCTTCAGCCATAAGATGAAAACAGTCAAGTAACGACCCATCTCGTAATCCACTTTTCTCTTGGATATCTCTTAATGTTCCTTGAGCAAATACAGTCCCTTCAGAAATTAACAGAAATCTATCACATATTTTCTCAGCAGTATCAAGCACATGTGTTGACATAAGTATTCCAGCTCCACGCTTCCTTTCTTCCTCCATTACATGAATAAACATTTTTATCGCACTTGGATCAAGTCCAATAAATGGTTCATCAACAATATAATAATCTGGTTTTAATAATAGAGCCTGAATGATCATTACTTTTTGCTGCATCCCCTTTGAAAAAGTAGCTGGCATCTCATGTCTTACACTGTCCATTTTAAACATTTCTAAATATGTTTCAGCTCTTGCCTCCAAAGTCTTGTCATCTATCTCGTTGATAGAAGCTAATAAATCTAGATGCTCCCACAATGTTAAATGATCATAAAAGATTGGTCGTTCGGGTATATAAGCATATGTACTTCCTTCTCGTTTCCAAGTTTCCCCCTCTACATATTCGATTACTCCTAATAATGTCTTTATCGTTGTACTCTTTCCAGCACCATTAGGGCCGATAATTCCAATTAGTTCACCTTCATGTAGGGAAAATTGGACATCATGAATAATGGATTGATTTTCTTCATATCCAGCTTTTTCAATTGAAATATTTAAAATATCCACTTTGCTCACTCCTTATATTTACATACGTTTTTCCAATAAAAAGGATTCAAAATCAAGCAAAGAATTTCACTTTACTGTCATACAAGTTAGAATAATCGTCATATAAATTTAGTGTAAGAAAGCTATAGTAGTAGTCCTTTTGGTAATGCAAAAATATTAATATTTTGTAAATTTAATCATTTCTATGGATTTTCCATGTCGAATTCGTGTAAAATATTGTTATAACGCTTTACCAATCATTAAGATATGTTAGAAGAACATCTGAAGTTGCAGTCATCGAAAGGTTGTAGTCGGCATTGCCAGTGCGATCAAACGATAAGGAGTGGTTTTTTGAAACCTTCAACAAACCGTATGCTAACCAGAATCAAGTCTGTCTACATGTTTATTAATGAGCGTGGTACCGTGACCACACAACAACTTGTTGATGAATTTGGTATAACACCAAGAACAATTCAGCGTGATTTAAATGTGTTAGCGTATAACGATTTGGTACACAGCCCAACAAGAGGTAAATGGGCCACTACAAAGAAAAAGGTAAAGATGTCTTCTTAAGAAACGAAAAAAACTAATTATACATAAAAGGAACCTTAAAATTAAGGTTCCTCTTTTTTGCTCCACTCCGTTTTATCAATTTGTTTAATCATCCATTTATATTCCAAAGCTTTACAAATCAATTGGTTGTGCCTGTCTTAGAGCTTCTACCTCTTCATCGGTTAAATCGCGATATTCTCCTAAATTCAATTCTTCTTCATCTAATACAATTGGCCCCATCGATATCCGTTTTAAATAGGTTACTTTTTTGCCTACAGCTTCAAACATCCGCTTCACTTGATGAAATTTTCCTTCTGTAATTGTGACATGTATCGTTGATTGATTCCCTGCTGAAAGAATTTCAAGCTTTGCTGTTTTAGTTACATAGCCATCATCAAGCTCTACACCTTGCTTGAAGGCATCGATATCCGCCTCTGTCACCTTACCTAAAATAGTCGCAAAATATGTTTTTGGCACATGCTTCTTTGGTGAAAGTAATTGATGTGCAAGCTGCCCATCGTTTGTTAGAAACAATAAGCCTTCAGTATCCTTATCAAGTCGTCCGACCGGAAAAGGCTGGAGTATCGCATCTTCCATTTCTAATAAATCAATGACCGTTTCCTGGTAGTCATCCTCTGTTGCAGATAAGTATCCTGCAGGCTTATTCATAAGAAGGTATACAAATTCTTTATACTCAATCTTTTCTCCATTAACTGTAATTTGTTGTTTTTCGGGGTCAACATGTGTTTTCGGATCCTTTATAACGATTCCATCCGCAACAACTACACCCGTTTTAAGGAGTTTTTTTACCTCTTTACGGCTACCATAGCCGACATTTGCTAATAATTTATCAACTCTCATAAAAAACTCTCTCCTATTTCGTAAAGAAGGTTTTGAAAGAGGCTGTCTTTTCTGAGCACTCCCCCACCACAGTATTAGGTGGGGACTGACCCTAAATGTAAGACAGCCCCTTCGTTTATTGTAATGCTATTGTTTCCTAGATGTAAGTTACTTAGCCCTTCGCACGTGATTTTGGTAAAAAGCGATTGAGACGGTTTCCCAACACCTTTTCTAATAAATGTGTACGGTATGCTAAATATAGATATGATGCTCCTCCTATAACAATCGCTATTCCAGCAACGATTGCTGATTGTACCAATCCATCTTGATATTGAACAAAAATCGCTAAAATAGATTGGACAACAGATAGGACTAACCCCATAAAAATACACATCATAACCATTAGCACTGATCTTTTTATTAGCAGTTTAAACGAATAGCCAGTATGTTTTTTAATCATTGCAAATCCGTAAATTAATGATAATAAGTAGCCTGCAGCCGTTGCTAATATCGAGCCAACACCTTGATACATTTGAATTAGTGTTGAGTTAAGAGCAAGCTTAACAATAATTCCAAGGACAAGGCTAATGACAGCAAGTTTTTGCTTATTAATTCCTTGTAATATCGCAGCATTCACTGTAAACAAGGAGAATAACAATGCAACTGGTGAATACCACATTAATATTTCTTTCCCAATTTCTTCAGATACTCCATGATAAAAAATGCTATAAGCCGGTCCAGCTAAAACAGATAATCCTATAACTGCTGGTAAAGTAACTAGCATTATGATTTGTAACGTTTGATCAATTTGTTTATGCAATAATTCACGATTATTTTTTGTAAAAGATTCCGTCACAGAAGGAATCAATGTCAATCCAAATGCTGTTGCTAATGACACTGGAATCATTACCAATTTCGGTACATAGAGCAATAATACCGAAAACATTTCTACTGTTATATCCTTATATCCCGCATCAATCATTGCTCGGTTAAACGTATTCGTATCAATATAGTTATAAATTGGGATTGCCAAGCCTACAAATACAAAAGGACCTGCATACGTAAAAACTTCTCTAAACATTTTCCCAAGCGGAATATTCCGAGAAGCCACTCGGTTTTCCTGCATTGCCAATAACGTATGCTTTCGCTTTACCCAATAAACAAACAAAATTAACAATCCACCAATCGCTCCAACAAACGCAGCAAATGTTGCGTATCCAACAGCTAAAACTAAGCCTCCATTAAAGACATTTAACACAATATACGTAGCAACAAGTAAAAAGACTATCCTTACAAGCTGCTCAATTACTTGAGAAACAGCTGTTGGCCCCATTGAACCATGACCTTGGAAAAATCCACGAATCAAACTCATTAGCGGGACAACGATAAGAGCTAAGCTGACCATCCGGATAACTAAAACCGCATCATCAACAGTAATATTACTAATTTCTTTCTCTGCTAGGGCGCTATGAGCGAGGGTTGGCGCAAGAACATATAAGAGGATAAAAGCAATCAGTCCTGTTACAAACATGACCATTATCCCTGCTTTAAACATTTTCCTGCTTGTTTTATAGTCACCAATCGCATTATATTTTGAAACAAATTTCGAGACTGCAGCCGGAAAGCCTGCTGTCGCTATACTTAAAAAAATTGTATATTGGGCATACCCGGTTTGAAAGAGAGTTCCACCATCTGTTCCAACCATTGCCGCAAATGGAATGAGGTAAATCATCCCTAAAATTCTTGAGAGATATGTACCTAAGGTTAAAACAAATGTACCTCTTAATAAATTATTCGACATGTTTCTTATTCACCATTCTTCTCTATGAAGATTCAACTTTTCTATTTTACCACAATCTTATGCTTATACCATAAGTATCTATACCTGATTTTTCTAAAAAGTAGCGGATATTGTCGATTCCTGCAACTTTATACTCCCTACTGCGGATTCTGTCGATTTAGACTGATAAAATTATCCTTTTTTATCTAATAGCTCTACTACTTCTGTTTATACATATTTTTGTTTCATTGTCCCAAACTTATAATACGTTTTTTTATTTTATAGGTTTCAGCTATAATAGGATAGACTCTAGAATAATAAAGGTTGTGAACATATTTTGAACTATGATGTTTTAGTCATTGGTGGTGGACCATCAGGTTTAATGGCGGCAATTGCTGCTGGCGAACAAGGTGCTCGCGTATTATTAGTCGATAAAGGGAATAAGCTTGGGAGAAAGCTCGCAATATCTGGTGGGGGTCGTTGCAACGTTACTAATCGATTACCAGTTGATGAAATCATTAAACACATTCCAGGGAATGGAAGGTTTTTATATAGTGCCTTTTCTGAATTTAGCAATGAAGATATCATTACATTTTTTGAAAAGCTAGGGATCGAACTAAAAGAAGAAGACCATGGTCGAATGTTCCCGGTAACAGACAAAGCACAATCTGTTGTCGATGCTTTATTGAATGAACTTAAAAGATTGAAAGTAGAAGTCCGAACGAATGAGCCAGTTAAAGATATTATGTATGATGATACAAAAGTAACAACCGTCATATTAAAGAGCGGAGAATCGATTGAAACAAAAGCAGTTGTTTTAGCAGTTGGCGGTAAAAGCGTTCCACATACAGGGAGTACAGGAGATGGATACCCATGGGCTGAAAAAGCAGGACATACGATTACTGAATTGTTTCCTACAGAGGTACCTATCACATCGAATGAACCGTTTATTCAAAATAAAACTCTTCAAGGTTTATCATTAAGAGATGTAGCCCTTAGTGTGTTAAATCCAAAAGGAAAACCAATCATTACTCATCAAATGGATATGATCTTTACTCATTTTGGGATATCAGGTCCAGCAGTTTTAAGATGTAGCCAATATGTCGTTAAAGCGATGAAAAAATTTAAAACAAATGCAATTACCGTTAGCATTGACGCACTTCCTAGTAAAAATGAGGAGCAGCTCTTTCAAGAAGTTGTCAGAAATTTAAAGACAGATGCAAAAAAGGCGATAAAAAATGTGTTAAAAGGTCTTCTTCCCGAACGGTACTTATTGTTTTTATTAGAAAAAAACGAAATCGATCCGCAAATTACATATGATAATCTTTCAAACGAGAAGCTCCGTGGCTTTATAAAGGATTGTAAACAATTTCAATTTCAAGTTCATGGAACCTTACCATTAGAAAAAGCGTTCGTAACAGGTGGAGGAGTATCGATAAAAGAAATTCACCCTCGGGAAATGGCATCTAAATTTAAACAAGGCTTGTATTTCTGTGGAGAAATTTTAGATATTCACGGATATACAGGAGGGTACAACATCACTTCTGCACTCGTAACCGGGAGACTCGCTGGCATGAATGCGGCACTCTATTCAAAGACAAATTAAGCGTAAGAAGGGGAATAATAGTTGAAGAACACTTATCTCGATTGCGGTCATTCTGATAAGATGGGCCCAAGGTTAAGAGCTGTTGTCCAACATCAGCTTATCGATGATTTAACATACTATGGCATACAGGATAAAGCATTGTTCTTTGATTGGACTAACAGCTGTATAGAGGGACATGACGAACAATATTTAGATGGAACTGTTGAAAATTTTTCAGGAATTAAAGTACTGAACAGGCAAAATATAGTCGTCGCTGAAGGATGGATGGAATTTCTATACGACTCCTCTGAAAACTTTTTTATAGCCTACTGGGAATATCTTAATATTTTAGTTAGTGGGAGAGAAATACAAGTTAAAGCAGATGGAGGAATTCCTGAGCATATCCTTACAAAAATTCCATTAACTCTTCGGAATAAACTTTAACACATTAAATTTGAACAAAAGGGATTTGGATAACAAACCCCTTTTCTTTTTAGTAGCTACACAAATAATCCTTAATTTAGCTTAACAGGCTATTAAAAAAGACTTTCCAATTTGAAGGTAAAATTCACATGATAAGAAAAATCCTTTTAAATATTATTCAGAGCAGTTTCGATTTTAGCTTTTGCTTTCCCTCTACTGATTTACCTCTATCTCTGAAGAATTCAATTTTGGAAAAGAAATCGACGCCATCTTCATAAGAACAAGGGCTAATAAGCTTGCACCAAAAACAGGAATGATTCCCGGGAAGCTCCACATGAGATAAAGGGTGACCAAAAAGGCTACTATCATTAATATCGATTGTATTGGACGACCGACCGCTAATACAAAAGCATACTTAATATACTCTCTTTTCTTTAATTGAAAATGAACGAAGATTGGTAATAGATATAATGAGAGCAACAGGAAAACAAATATAATTACGTACAAAATAATTGTTAACGATTGATGGAAAATCGTTGTTTGTAATTGTTGGAGAACTCGTAAATCTAAAAATAAAATAAGCCCGATAGCTGCCCAAATATATCCTAAGAGATTTGCTTTTAAAAATTCATTTTTGAACGTGTGGAGAAAAAGCTTAAAAATAGAGATTTCCCTTGAATCCATAGTGAGTTTTCGTATGACAGCAAACAGTGCAACAGTTGCTGGAAACAAACCGAACACAAATAGTCCAGCAATCGAAAATAATAGCCATAGAAGGTTTAACAGAAATAATTTTAAACTCCACTCACCAAAACGGATATACCATTCACTTATGTTTTTCACTCATTTCCGCCTCCAAACAATCGAAATTCCCTTGAAATCACTGAAAAGCTACCGACCTTTTGACCAATAGCTTTTCTTTATTCATTCAACCTTTTACAGAGCCAATCATTACCCCTTTTTCAAAGTACTTTTGAATAAATGGGTATACGATTAAAATCGGTAATGTCGAAACGATAATAACACCATATTTAATTTGATCCGCATATCGCTGTGCATATCCACCAGCAGAGCCACCACTTCCAGCCCCTTCAGCAAACACTTGATTCGACAGCAGGATATCCCTCAAAACAATTTGCAAAGGCTGTAAACTATAATCTCTAACATAAATTAATCCTGTAAAAAAGTCATTCCAATGCCAAACTAAATAGTAGAGTCCAATAACAGATACAACCGCCTTTGACAATGGAAGAACAATTTTTAAGAAGAAGGTAAAATGACTACATCCATCAATAGACGCTGCTTCATACATTTCCTTTGGTATATTACTTTCAAAAAAGGTTCTTGTAATAATGAGATTGAAAACATTAACCGAGAATGGAACAATAAATACCCACATTGTGTCAATGATTTGTAAATCTTTCATTAGTAGATATGTAGGGATCAACCCACCATTAAAGAACATCGTAAAAACGAAGAAAAACATTAATATCCTTCTAGCTCTGAATTCTTGTCTTGATAACACATATGCTGCTGGCAATGTTAGTAAAAGATTTACTAATGTACCAAGCAATGAATAAATCATTGTGTTTTTATAGCCATTCCAAATCCTAGTATCCTGGAAGATTTCTTGATAGCCAAAGAAACTGATCCCTTTAGGAAAAAGCAGTACCTTTCCTGTCGATACTAATGTTGAATCACTAATTGAAGCGATGACAACAAAATACAATGGATACGCAATGACTAAAAAAACAAGTCCACAAACAATATAAATAAAAATATCAAAAAACAGTTCCGACATATTTTTTCCTTTTTTCGTTAAGAGCGCCATACTATCCCTCCTTACTATCCTAAAGGTTTACTACCATAAGCTAATATTTGAAAATCTTTTAGCAATGTAATTCATCGTTATTAACAGAATGAAATTGATGACGGTATTAAATAATCCAATTGCTGCTGCATAACTGAATTGATTTGAAATAATCCCGATTTTGTACACGTATGTTTCAATAACCTCTGAAACCGGTAAATTCAACGGATTTTGCAATAAAAAGATTTTCTCAAATCCTGTGCTTATAATAGATCCCATATTAAGGATAAGTAGGATAATAATCGTTGGGATGATCGCCGGTATTTCTACATTACGAATAATTTGCCATCTATTCGCTCCATCTATCTTCGCAGAATCATATAACTGCGGATCAACACTTGATAGTGCAGCTAAATAAATAATACTGTTCCAGCCGACATGCTGCCATATATCTGATAAGACATAAACTGGAACAAAAGTAGATGGTGATGCTAATAAATTCAAATCCTTAAATCCAAGCGCATTCAATAAATGACCAATAATCCCGGTATTCGGAGAAAGTAAAACATTTAATAATCCAACAACAACAACGATTGAAATAAAATGCGGCAAATACACTGTTGTTTGTAGAATCCGTTTTCCCTTCCTCCATTTAATTTGATTAATCAGTAATGCTAAAATAATCGGAGCAGGAAATCCGAAAATAATTGTACTCAAGCTAATAAAAAGCGTATTTCTTAACAAATCCGTAAACATATGACTTTCAATGAATTGCTGGAAATATTTTAATCCTACCCATTCTCCCCCAGTTAATCCTTTTGTAAAGTCATATTCTCTAAAGGCTAATTGAACACCATACATAGGAATATAGTTAAAAATAATCACGATGATTATCGCTGGAAGAATCATTAGCCATAATTGATAATCCCGTTTAAATGTATTAAAAATTGTCGGCTTTTTTTCAATTGTCATGCTCGGAGCATGATTTGCTTTATTTGTTTGAGAGTTTAACAAGGCCATTTAGGATTATCTCCTTTCATAAACGATGAAGGAAGGAGAACACCCCTCCAGACTCAAAAAGCCATTGTTTAGAGGGGCTTATCTCCTATTCAACATCCTCACGGTTAAATTACTTATTCTTCATATATTCATCGTAATATTTTTGAATAATCTCAGTATTTTTTTCAATCCCAATTTTCTTGAGCTCCTCCACATAACCATCCCATTGCTCTTCAATACCACCTTTTGTAATCCACTCAGAATATTTAGCCATTGCTAAATTCATTACTTCTGTATTTGTTAAGCTAAGAGCATTATTATCCTCATCGGTATATTTAAAGAACATACGAGGTAGGACATCCTTTTCCTTATCGATTGAATTAAATGCAACCTCTAATGGCTTCGTTTGCTCCCCTACAGATTGCATATCAGTGCCAAGTGTTAAATTTAGTGAATCTGAAATATACATTGGTCCATTATCCGCCCATGTTGTCGTCCACTTCCAAGTACCTGGGTCCATGCTTTCATCCTGTGGAGGCAAGACAGAATAAGAACCATCTTCATTTTCAGCTATATTCGTTCCTAATGAACCAAATAAAACTTGCATACTTACTGTCGGGTCATAGAGTTCATTAATAAATTTCATTGCTGCTTCTTTATTTTTACTTGTCGAGGACATTTGAATAAAATTCACTCCGTAGTTGAGCATATTATAATCATAGCTCCAGGATATCTCTTCTGTTGAGTCAGCAGAAGCCTTTAACGGTGCCATTGATTCATATTGTGGTGCTAATGTATTACCAAATCGATCCGTCACTTCCCAGCCATATGTATAACCGACTTTAGCTGTTTCTCCATCCCCACGGGCCACTGATTGATATTTTGTATAGTCTTGAGTAAACACTTCTTTATTTATTAAACCTGCTTCCCAACATTTATTTAAGAAAGAAACAACCTCTTTATATCGCTCATCAATGAGGAAGTTTTTCACCTTACCATCCTCTAAAAATACACCATCACCACTAGCGTCTGTTAATGTAATTCCAAGGCTCCCAAGTAATACGGTAGGTTGGAATTGACCAAATCCTAATGTACCCGTTGGAGAAAAGTCCATCGGAATTTCATCATTTGGATCGCCATTCCCATTTGCATCCTCTTCTTTAAACGCTACAAGCACATCATATAATTCATCCCAATTTGTTGGCATCTCTAATCCAAGATTATCTAACCATTGTTTATTAATAAATTGTCTAGTTGAAGTTTCCGGCCAGAAACGTTGATATTTCGGTAAACCAAAAATCTCTCCATCCTTTTGTGTTGAAAGCGCTTTTAATTCTGGTTTCTCCTCAAACATCTTTTTAACATTCGGCGCATGCTCATCTATTAATTCCGTCATATCATGGAATAGCCCTGTAAATTTCACAAAGTCAGCATCCGTAATTGCATTGGGACCGACAATTAAATCAGGCACATCCCCAGCAGCTAGCATTGTTCCCTTTTTTTGGTCCCAATCCGCTGTAACCTCTTCCCATTTAATTTCTACACCGGCTCTTTCTTCCGCCTCTTGGAGCCACTCCATTTTATCAAGCTCCTGTGTTAAAGGGTGTTTCGTAATAAGTGCTTTTAATACAACCTTACCATCATCAGTTTTTTCAACAGTTTCAGCATTGTTGTTACAACCAGCTAACGCTAGAGCAGAACATAGAAAAACGCTGAAGGCAATCTTCGAAATTCTTTTCATCCTACACTCCCCCTTTTACTCTACTTTTCTATCGAAATAGTTATTATGCAACCCCTTACATATACATGCAAAATAACTACTTCTCCCAAAAACATCTCCCTTTGAGCAAATTACTTGACATTTCATACTTTTCATTTAACTCCCTGTTAAATCCTATATTACGCTACTGCTTCTATTGATGAGAATTCACAATTCCTTAGAAAACATATCTTTTTTTGTATTTTTCTATTTTTTCTGTACTTAACTGAAAAAGTTCATTTTATTTAACTCAATCATAAAATACTAAAATATCTATTTAACTGCTTTCAAAAACGCTTTAATTTCAAGATTTTGTTCAGGCATTCCTTCTTGATAAAAATAGTAAAATTTAATCAAATTCAATAAAAAAAAATATACACCATCATATGAAGACAGCGCATATCCTTTTGTTAGACTTTCTAGGTTTTTGTCATTGTTTGTCGAATAAAGCTGTTATTAAATTTATCAAAATGCGCCTTATGTAACTTTTTCAGGATAGATGCTTCACATCTATGTTCTTTTAAGGATTCCATCAACCTTTTGAAAGACAAATCTCATTTTTTCTAGTTGTAAAAATTAGGATTTTCCAAATAAAATAAGGAGAGTAATTTAACCCTCCTTCTACAATTTCGATAAATAGATTATCTTTCATATAAATCCTTTTTATATTTGGTATAAAACTAGCGCAGAATAGCAATATATTTGCTCACCATCTTCATCAATTGTTAACGTAACACTGTATCTAATGTCCTTAACTTGTATATCATCTAATTCTGCTAAGAAGGCGTTCATTTCTTCCTCTAAATCCTTTTCGTGTTCTTCATCAAATACTGCTACTTGTAACATTTAGTATTCACCTCTTTTTGACTAGTTTATTATTGAGGTGTACTACATATGCCAAGCTATGCTCTCTTAGTATTAAAAAAACAAAAAAGAGGATGACTCAAAAATGTCTGCCCCCTCCAACAAACACCAGTATATAGTAAACTAACCTCGTCTTTAGTCTATATATTGTGTCTGATGGGGCTGAACCTTTAATTTTAAGCCACCCTTTTTAAAATAAATTAAAATCCTTGTTTATATCTCGCTTTTCGGTTTCGTTTCCCCTGTGTATGAAAGCATTCCACCTGTCATATTTACAACGTTAAAACCTTTGTCATGCAAATATGCACATACGTTTGCACTTCTACCACCTGAACGGCAAATAAAAATCGTTTCTTTGTCCTTATCTAGTTCATCTAGTTTATCTGGAATATCGTTCATTCGAATATGCTTCGCCTGTGGAATCATTCCTGCTTCTACTTCATCGTCTTCACGAACATCTATTAATTCTAGCTTTTCTCCATTTTCTAATTTCTCTTGAACTTCTTCTGGTGATATTTCCTTTATTTCAAACATCATAGACATCCTCTCATTTTAAAAATCAACTTATATTTGCATTATAACAAACTCACATAACTAGATGCCAATCATGGGGCAATCTGTCTGTTACAAAAAAATCGCCTCAGTATAGGCCGAGGCGATTTTCAAATTTCCCTTAATTAGCTACAATATTAACAAGCTTTCCAGGGACAGCAATAACCTTACGAATGGTTTTACCTTCGATTTGTTCCTTAACGCGCTCATCCTCAAGGGCAACATTTTCTAGTTGCTCTTTCGTAATATCCTTTGCAACATTAAGCTTTGCACGGACTTTTCCATTTACTTGAACAACGATTTCCACTTCATTTTCGACAAGCTTTGTTTCGTCATAAGTAGGCCATGCTTCGTATGAAATTGTTGTTTCGTGACCAAGCTTATTCCATAATTCCTCGGACAAATGAGGTGCAATCGGTGATAATAATTTTACAAAGCCTTCAACAAATTCCTTCGGTAAAACTGTTGCTTTATATGCTTCATTTATAAACACCATCAGTTGTGAAATAGCTGTATTAAAACGTAAGCCTTCATAATCTTCCGTTACCTTTTTAACTGTTTGATGGTAAACACGTTCTAATTGATCACTTTTTTGATCAACTACTTTTGGACTTAATTCACCATTATCCTCAATAAATAAACGCCAAATTCGATCTAAAAAGCGTCTTGCTCCATCAAGTCCAGTTGTAGACCAAGCGATAGAAGCATCTAATGGGCCCATAAACATTTCATAAAGTCGAAGTGTATCAGCACCATGTGATTCAACAATTTCGTCAGGGTTAACAACGTTTCCTTTTGATTTACTCATTTTTTCATTATTTTCTCCAAGAATCATTCCTTGGTTAAATAATTTTTGGAATGGTTCTTTCGTTGGTACTACGCCAATATCATATAAAAACTTATGCCAGAAACGTGCATAAAGCAGGTGAAGAACAGCATGCTCTGCTCCACCAATATAAATATCAACAGGTAACCATTGCTTTAATTTCTCATCATCCGCTAATGCTTCACTGTTTTTCGGGTCAATATAACGTAAGTAATACCAGCAGCTACCTGCCCATTGCGGCATTGTATTTGTCTCGCGGCGACCTTTTTTCCCTGTTTCAGGGTCAACGACATTAACAAAGTCGTCAATAATCGCAAGTGGTGATTCACCTGTACCTGATGGTTTAATTTCCTTTGTCTTCGGCAATACGAGCGGAAGCTCCTCTTCAGGAACGGCTGACATAGTACCATCTTCCCAATGAATAATTGGGATTGGTTCACCCCAATAGCGTTGACGGCTGAACAACCAATCGCGGAGACGATAAGTTACTTTCTTTTCACCCTTTTTATTTTCCTCAAGCCATGTAATCATTTTTTCAATAGCTTCCTGCTTGCCTAGCCCATTTAAGAAATCAGAGTTTACATGCTCACCATCACCAGTGTAAGCTTCTTTTGAAATGTCTCCGCCACTAACTACTTCTTTAATTGGTAGATTAAATTTTTGCGCAAATTCAAAGTCACGTTCATCGTGAGCAGGAACGGCCATAATTGCCCCTGTTCCATATGTTGCTAGAACATAATCTGCAATCCAAATTGGCATTTTTTCACCATTAACTGGATTTATTGCATATGCTCCAGTAAATACACCTGTTTTTTCTTTTGAAAGCTCAGTACGCTCTAAGTCACTTTTATGTTTAATTTGATCAATATACGCATCAACAGCTGCTTTTTGCTCTGCTGTTGTAATTTCCTCTACATATGCATGCTCAGGAGCTAATACAGCGTATGTTGCACCGAATAAAGTATCAGGACGTGTAGTAAAAACTGTAAAAGTCTCCTCGTGACCATCGATTTGGAAGTGGACATGCGCTCCTTCAGAACGACCAATCCAGTTGCGTTGCATATCTTTAATGCTTTCTGGCCAATCAACTTCTTCTAAATCCTCAAGCAGTCTGTCTGCATAGGCTGTAATTTTTAACATCCATTGCTTCATCGGACGTCGTTCTACAGGATGACCACCACGTTCACTTTTCCCATCGATAACTTCTTCATTTGCTAATACTGTACCTAGTGCAGGGCACCAGTTTACAGGAACTTCATCTACATATGCCAAGCCTTTTTTATATAATTGAAGGAAAATCCATTGTGTCCATTTGTAATATTCAGGATCTGTCGTATTTACTTCACGATCCCAGTCATAGGAAAATCCTAACGATTGGATTTGTCTTCTAAAGTTATCAATATTATGTTTTGTAAATTCTGCAGGGTCATTCCCTGTATCAAGTGCATATTGCTCAGCAGGTAAACCGAAAGCATCCCAACCCATTGGGTGAAGTACATTATAGCCCTGCATCCGCTTCATTCTTGAAAGGATGTCAGTTGCAGTGTAGCCTTCAGGATGACCAACATGTAATCCTGCACCTGATGGATATGGAAACATATCTAGCGCATAAAATTTCGGCTTATCTGTATCCTCAGTAGTTTTAAATGTTTTATTTTGTAACCAATAATTTTGCCATTTCTTTTCAATCTGTTGATGATCGAAGCTCATTTTGCATCCTCCTTCTCTAAACTTCCAATATGTATCGTGATTTTATAGTATTAACCGTTTGAACGGATCAAAGTATGGACCAAATGACTGTACTTATTCATAGATATATGAAAAAAATGAAAAACCCCCCATCCCAAACAGGGACGAGAGGTTTAGTTCCCGTGGTACCACCCAACTTTGGCATAGACTGTATGCCCACTTTGACATCCGTAACGTGGATTAACGACAAATATTACAGGACCCTAATTTGGCTTTCACATTTGTAACTCAAAGGCGAGTTCAATAGCAACAATCGATTGACTCACACCAGCCGTCAACTCTCTGAACGATCAAATGCTACCTACTATTCCTTCTCTCCGTTCATCTCGTATACATTTATTAAACCTTATTTTATATAAATTTGTCATGATATGCAAGTATGTAAAATGGGGGACAGTCCCCATTTCGTTGAACTGAGTCGATTATTATCGATAAACCACTTATTGGGGGACTGTCCCCCAATCACTAATCTCTACCAAAGTTCATCGCTCAAACCCTTGAACAGGCAGGTTTAAGTGATGATTGGGGACTGTCCCCAATCATCATTGCTTTCACCTAATAATTATTGAAGAGCCTCTTTTTGGGGACTGTCCCCAGTAACGAGCTTTTTGTCATAAATATAGGTTGTGAAGATTCCGATGAATAGTAGGCTGATGATGATGAGGAAGAGAAGGTTCATGTTGTAATGGTCTACGATGAGTCCGCCTAGTAGCGGGCCGATCATTCTTCCACCAGTAGCTGTACTGTTAACGAAGCCTTGGTAAAATCCTTGTCTTCCCTTTGAGGCAAGGCTATCAGCAATCGTTGGGACGGCTGGCCATATTAACATTTCTCCAAAGGTTAAGATCACCATCGCAACGAGAAAACCAGCAAATTGCTCAGCATTCGCTGCAACTATATAAGAAATAATAAAAACAACAAACCCTACAATCATTTGTTTCTTTAACGTTTTAGCAAAATATTTAACAAATAATGATATTAATGGCTGTGCACATACAATTAAAACACCGTTGACTGTCCATAATAAGCTATATTGACTTAACGAAATATCTAAACTTTGAGTATGTGAAGAAATCGTTGTTGACCATTGTACATATCCAACCCAGCATAATAAGTAACCAATACATAGAATAACAAGCGCTTGAAATCTCGGTCCATTATTCCCTTTTCGATTTTCCTCAAGGATTGATGTCTGACTTACATTTGTATCATCTATATTTCGGTAACCAAAAATAGCAATAAAGAAAAAGATTGCATATAACGCCGCATTTGCTATGAAAATATATGTGAATGAGAATGAAGCAACAATTCCACCAAGTGAGGCACCTGCTGCAACACCAATATTTTGTGCTACATAAATCGCGTTAAACGGTTTTCTTCCACCTTCTGGCCATACGGTTCCTGCTAACGCATATGTCGCCGGAAAAACAATCCCTGAACCAAAGCCGATCAAAATAAGTAAATAAACATAGATTGGCCAACCATGGAAGAACATAAGTAATGTGACAGAAACTAATGTAATGATTATTCCAATAAGAATTGTTTTATAACCACCTATCTTATCGAATAAAACACCACCAACTAAATTTCCTATTACTGTTGCCGCTGCATTTAGCATTAAAACAACTCCTGCAACAGTTAACGTTTTCCCTAAGTGGTCGTGAATATAAATGGTATTTAAAGGCCATAAAAAAGACGAACCCATTACATTTATTAGCATTCCAATTACAAGTAACCAAAGAGATCGTGGCATCTTCATCCTCCTAACAAATAAATTTACAGCTATAAAACTAGTTTTCTACGAATTTTATAGCTTTCATTGAACAAAAAAAGCATGCTATTTTCAAATAAAAATAGACACAATTACCTAGTGTTTCCTTCTGTTCCTCAGAGAATTTTAGCCCCTTTTCACCCTATTTGCAATGAATATTACACCTATTAAGGAATGTTGTAATAATGGGAATTTACCGACTTTTCTGCCTGCTTTTACCCGTTAATCTACAAGAACATACATTAAGATATGGTCGACAAATTTACTGTCAGATAAGATTCCTTGATATGCCTTCCCTATTTAATAAACCCACATTTTTTGTAAAACTGGTATGCACTTTTATTTGTTGCTAGCACACGTAACCATGCAGGAGTCTTATGTATCCGTTCCAACATAGCTTATATTAAAATCAGAAAAGAAATAGCCCCAATTCACAAATTTCCGCTAATAAACAGCTCTTACCTTTATATATAAGGAAAAGCGTGTAAAAAAGCTGTAGCTGGGAATCATAATCTTGAGCATTAAATCGGTGCTCATAAGGTACCTTCCTATATTCAATAAAAGGGGTGTTGTACAATGGCTAGAAATAAACTATTAGTGCCAGGTGCAGAAAATGCTCTAGCTTCCTTAAAAGAGGAAATTGCAAACGAATTAGGAGTTGAACTAGGTGCCGATACGACCGCTCGTGCAAATGGTTCTGTTGGTGGAGAAATGACAAAGCGCTTGATCGCTTTAGGTGAACGCCAGCTACAGAATCAAAAGCAATAGTTTGATGATTAACAAGGAACCTCATGTTGTGGGGTTCCTTGCTATTATAGCCATCTAATTACAGTTCTTTGTTCGATTATGTATAACTACTTAGAAAAGGGCCAAATCAAATGATCTAGCCCTACCTTAAATTTACTTCGTTTCATCTCGCTGTTTCGATTTTATCGGCTGACCCTTCTTTGCATTATTGCTTTTAATAAGCTTAACAGGATCGTAATCTTTGCCTAATTCTAAATCATTGCTATTTACACCGTTTTTTGTTTTCTGCTCAGGATTATTTTGCTTAGACCGCTTCTTCACTGTCATCCCCCTAATATCTTCTTAAAATCATTTCATTCTGCACTTGCTGCAATTGTAGTCTCATCCGGTAAATGCGATCTTGCTGCTCATCATTAGCACTTAAAGCTAAATGATTGATGTCATTCACAGCATTTTCAAGCCCTTGTAGAGCTTGAGTATATTCAGTTTCATTATAATGTTCCTGTTCTGCACCGATTTTTTGTTGCTCACGTGCATATTCGAGTGCTTGATTACAGCGTTGCATATATTCGTCAACAGATTGTCTTGTTGCCATCTAAGTCTCTCCTCCAAACGGTATGAAGTCATTATAAGCTTCATCAGTTACTATTGTTTGCATGTTTGTTAAAAAACTTGAGTTAAAATAATTGGTAAGTTACGTTGAACACTGTCCATTAAGCACATATCATGATAAAATTTTTTGACAGGACACATTTGTTTGCATAACGAGCATTCGGAGAAAAGAGAGGTAGCTTTCATATGAAACAGACAAATCCATTTAGATTTGCATCTGACAACAAACGGTATCATACATGGAATTATCATTTACGACAAACATTTGGCCATAAAGTGTTTAAGGTTGCTTTAGACGGAGGATTTGACTGCCCGAACCGTGATGGTACTGTAGCACATGGAGGATGCACATTTTGCAGTGTAGCCGGTTCAGGGGATTTTGCGGGTAATCGAGCAGATGACCTTGTAACACAATTTCATAGCATTAAAGCTAAAATGCACGAAAAATGGAAAGATGGGAAATACATGGCATATTTCCAAGCGTACACAAATACTCATGCTCCAGTTGAAGTATTAAAAGAAAAATTTGAATCCGTTTTAAACATAGAAGGTGTTGTCGGGTTATCAATTGCAACAAGACCTGATTGCTTACCTGATGATGTTGTAGAATATTTGGCTGAACTTAACGAACGCACATATTTATGGGTTGAGCTCGGTTTACAAACAGTCCATGAGCGAACTGCATTATTAATCAATCGGGCACATGATTTCAATTGTTATGTTGAAGGAGTCAACAAGCTTCGTAAACATGGAATTAATGTTTGTTCCCATATTATAAATGGATTGCCTTTAGAAAATGAAAAGATGATGCTGGAGACCGCGAAAGCAGTTGCTAACTTAGATGTTCAAGGGATAAAAATTCATCTCCTTCATTTATTAAAAGGTACACCAATGGTAAAACAATATGAAAAAGGTCAATTACAATTTTTGTCACAAGATGATTACGTGAATCTCGTTTGTGATCAACTCGAGATACTTCCACCAGAAATGATTGTCCACCGTATTACTGGTGACGGTCCAATTGATTTAATGATCGGTCCTATGTGGAGTGTAAATAAGTGGAACGTGCTAAATTCAATCGATGCTGAGTTAATAAAAAGAAATAGCTATCAAGGAAGGTTTTACCAGCAAGAAGGAGTTATTAAAAGATGAAATTACAACGGATTTTACCATTTGCCAAACAGTTACTCGAAGCCTCAGTTAACGAAGGTGATTATGTAATCGATGCAACGATTGGAAATGGTCATGATACTGTTTTTTTAGCTAAATTAATCGGTAAATCAGGACATGTCTATGGATATGATATTCAAGAAGAAGCGATTGCTAACACAAATGAACGGTTAAAAGTAGAATGCCTCGAAGACCGTGTAACACTTTTTCATCAAGGTCATCAGCATATTTTTCAAACAGTGCCTAAGGAAAAACATGGTGAGATTGCTGGAGCAATTTTTAATCTTGGTTATCTACCTGGAGGAGATAAAGCAGTCGTTACCATTGCGGAAACAACGATTGAGGCAATTGAACAACTATTAGCTATTTTAAAGCCAGAAGGACTCATTGTACTTGTCATTTATCATGGTCATAAAGAAGGTCAAATAGAGCGTGATAAAGTAATGAACTATGTTCAAACAATTGATCCGAGTGTTGCACATGTCTTGAAGTATCAGTTTATTAACAAAAACAATCATCCACCATTTATTATTGCAATTGAAAAATGTTAAACGGTTGTGATGTCATAGGAGAAAAAATTCCTTTGAAGCCTAGTTCTATCAAAGCAGTGCGAAGGAAATAATTTAACTTACGTTTTTTTCTTAAAAGCAAACAAAGTCAAGAAGAATTTAATCTATTTGCTCTTTATTATTGTAGATTTTTATCTTTATGAAATGCCTAAAGCAGTGTGGTCGAAACCCACTGCTTTTTTATGAACTTCTTTTCCATGGAAGCTTTTGGATTGTCCTATACGCTCTTCCATTGAAATAAAAAAAGAACGACGTTAACCCACCTAATTTGATTAGTCTTTTGGCTAATTTATGCAGCTCCTTATGTTCCGCTACCTTATCATCTGATAAATAGACTCCTAATAATCCTCGGTTAATTAAACGATGAAAATTCTCATGCGGAATCCCTGTAAGATGCTCGTCTGCCTTTTCCACAAAATACTCAAGTCTTTCCATCATATCTGTTTCTGAAGCATAATAACTACAAAAATTCAAATCCCCGCCAAGCTTATCTTCTTCCTGATCTATTAAGTAATCAAGCAAAATGTGAAGACCTTGTACATATGGAAAATAGCTTTCTTTGATTTGTAACGCATGTTTCTCATCAAACCCATCCTGAAAGGCATATGCAACTAAACAAAAAATGCCAAGCGTAGAGCCTGTACATGCTGAGAACTCATACCATTCCATTTCAGGCACATTTGTTTTATGAGCTTCAAACCAATTCTCTAAACGAGGAACACGTTCTTCCTTACGTACATGTTTATGTACTTGCAAATCACAATAATAGCTAGACAATTCAAGCAAATACTTTGCGATAATTGGATAATGCTTAATATCTGCTAATACATTTTGACAGGTTTGCACAAGCTTATGTAAATACCCACCATCATCCTTGTCATCTCTATAACGATAATAATCTTTACACGGTGCACCACAAGTTAAGGCATCTAACATTGATTGATGCAGCATTCGAAAATCTTCAGGATCTAATGAAGTACTTCTATCACATAAATTATCTAAATAATCGCTAATTGTTTGATAGGCGACGATAAATTCTATACATTGTTGCTTATATTCTCCTGAAATCATCGCAAGAATGCCGCCGCCTTCACAGTGAAATTCCTTTTTATCAATACTGCTCAATGCCTGATTTCTTAATTCCTCATTCGGGATCTTTTCCGCCTGCTCACGCCAATATCGAATATAAAAATGCACAATTGGGAAAATTTCTTTATATACTTTCGTCATTAATCTTAAAGGATGCTCTGGTACTGTCAAAGGGGGTGTCACCTCTTACTTTCATTATTCACGCTCAAACGATATTAAAAATACTATTGGTACGTTTTCGTTTATAAATTCTCACCATTAAGTTTACCACTTTTTTACTTACAATGGGCATCGAAAAATTGCCTTGCTCTTTCAAAAACAGCTTCACGCTCAGGTTCACTGAAAATTTCATGGTAAAAACCTTTCCATTCTTTATACGATTTTTCAAGAATGTTTACCTTATTAAACCAATCCTTTACAGCTGCTTTATCAACAATTTTGTCTTCTCCACCTTGCATAATAAAAAGGGGGATATCTTGAAATTTATCGATTTGTTTATGAGCTTCTTCCACTGCTTTAACTAGTTCACGATACCATCTAATTGACACTTTTGTCACATATAATGAATCATTCTCATCTATTTCCTGGACAGCTTTATTTCTTGTTGCCAAGTCAATGCTTAAATGGGATTCAACCTTAAAAGAAGGTGCAACGATATTTAGTCCCTTTGAAGCGAGATCGATAACCTTGTTCGGCCTGTACAAGACTCCTAAACACGGGGATGATAACAGGACAGCTTGAGCATTAAGGCTTTTCTCTTGAAGAGCTCGAACTAAAATAAGTCCACCCATGCTATGTCCTAATAAAAATAATGGTAATCCAAATTGAGTCGCTTCCTTCACCCATTCATTTACTTCTAGTATATATTCGTCAAATGATTGAATATGTCCTCTTCTTCGCGTCGTCGTACCTTGTCCAGGTAAATCACCCATAACAACATGGTAGCCAGACAATTTCCACATTTCAGCTAGCCATTTATAACGTCCATGATGTTCAGCAGCACCATGAACAATGATCACAACACCCTTTGGCTGTTCCACCTCTGTTTTCCATTTCCACATGAAAGAAAGCCTCCCTTTAATCATTACGAGCAAAAGTAAATCTCCTTATGGATAAATGGACATGTCCTTAAAAATCTAGGTGCTCTTTGCTAAATGTACACTTTGGAAGAGTTAAAATCGTAACTCCTTTTTACCTTTGTTATAATATATGGTAGAAAACAATGCTTTATCCACTAATAAAAAGGCTATAATATCTCTTCTTAAAGAAAGGATGATACTTTTGATATACCCCTATAAAGGAAAAGCACCTAAAATAGATGATTCAGTCTTTATAGCTGATTTTGTAACGATAACAGGTGATGTGACAATCGGCGAACATTCAAGCATTTGGTTTCAATCAGTTATCCGTGGGGATGTTTCTCCAACTATTATCGGCAAACGAGTGAACATTCAAGACCAATGCTGTCTCCATCAAAGCCCTAATCGTCCGCTTATAATAGAGGATGATGTAACAATAGGACATCAGGTCATTTTACATAGTTCAATCATTCGAAAAAATGCGTTAATTGGGATGGGATCAATTATTTTAGATGGTGCAGAAATAGGTGAAGGGGCATTTATTGGAGCTGGTAGCCTTGTCCCACAAGGAAAAAAAATCCCTCCTCATTCCCTTGCCTTCGGTAGACCAGCAAAGGTGATCAGAGTCTTAACGAATGAAGATGAAAAAGATATGGAACGAATACGAAACGAATACGTTGAAAAAGGGCAATATTATAAGTCGCTGCAAAATATCGAATAAATTGAACAAAAGCGCAAGCTTATTTAAAGGAGATAGGCTGCTAAGTATTTAAGATAGATTTCATGCCTTACAGAAGCAAGACTGAAAAATTCAGCATTGCCCTACAAGCTCCAATAATAGCCTGTAAGTTTTCTACACTCTTACATTTTCTATGACCATTTTGTTTTTTTAAGTTGATTAAGCTAATTATGAAGACTATCCCCAAGAAGATTTACAGCCATCCATCAGCAAAGCACCATCTTTAGAGTAAATCAACGCTTTTTTCGCAAAAAATGCCAAAGTAAAAAACTGGAACAAAGACATCCCTTCTACCATATTTTCATTAGTAGGGATGTTTTCCGTTGTACTTACCACTTATATAGTACCATTCAAGAATGATTTAACCACTCCTTACTCCAAATTGTTTTGAAATTGTCAAAATTCAAAACCTATGATTTCAATCCACTTATTTTTTCTAAAGGTTGACATAGAAATAAACTACTTCAATCATATATCAAAAAATCAAACGACATTTCTCATTTTGATTTCCTAAGAATCAACTTCTAATTTGCATTTAAATGTTACATGCAATTGTCCTTCTAAAACAAAATTACCTGTTTGTGTAGAGAACATTAATTTTTTGAAAAATATTATATGAAATAATTTACAAATTCTTATTATTAACTTTATATTTGTCACTTACAATATTACTAAAGGAGTTAAAAAGGAGAGTTTCTCATATGAAAACGAAGCTTTTTACAAACATGTATGATTTCGAATGCAGGTTATTTCGAAGTGTAAATCGTCATTATGACCGGAAGTTCCTTAATTTTTACTTTCGGCATATTACACATCTTGGAGGTGCTATTGCAACAATTACAGCTAGTCTTATCCTTATCTTTTTTACAAAGGGACTCATTCAATTAACAGGTATTGCAAGTGCTATTTCACTTTTAATTAGTCACCTACCTGTTGCACTAGTAAAAAAGCTGTACCCACGTAAACGGCCGTATATTACCCTAATGGAAACGAAGGTACCAGCTAATCCATTAAAGGACCATTCATTTCCGTCGGGACATACAACAGCTATTTTCTCAGTTATTATTCCATTTATATTATTTATCCCTGAACTCTCTTTCATACTTTTACCTATAGCCATTAGCGTTGGGATCTCAAGAATGTATTTAGGCTTGCACTATCCTTCCGATGTTTTAGCCGGTTGTTTACTAGGCTGTTCATCTGGTGTATTAAGCTCCTTTATGCTTAACCAGCTTATATTTACAGCTGCTATTTAACCTTAATATGTAGAATCCTAGCTTAAAAAGTCTTGTTAAATAAGCTTCATATTTCTAGTACCTTTTTTCACTTAGTTACTGGGGGGATACGATGAGAATAGCTATATTTACAGATACTTTTGCTCCGGATGTTAATGGGGTGGCCAGAACGCTGAAACGGTTTACTGATTATCTTGATAAAATCGGGTATGAATATAGAGTTTTTGCTCCCGAAAGTACAAGTGAGAGCCTATTTTCTAGTCATATTCACCGATTTACAAGTTTACCGTTCTTTTTATATCCTGAATGTCGGCTAGCATTGCCGAATATGCTTCATGTAAAGGCAGAGCTACAGCGCTTTAAGCCAGACTTAATTCATGTTGCAACACCGTTTAACATTGGATTATGTGGGTTACATTATGCAAAAAAACTAAACATCCCAATTGTTGGGTCTTATCATACTGATTTTGATCAATATTTGAAATATTATGATTTACAATTTTTATCAAAAGTTTTATGGAAATACATGCATTGGTTTCATAAACCATTAAGAAAAATCTTTGTACCTTCTATCGAAACATTGGATCAATTGAAACGAAAAGGCTTTGCTAACTTACGAATTTGGGGAAGAGGTGTTGATTGCGCACTATTTCACCCTAATTATTCAAAACAACAAATCCGAGACAAATACCAAATTAAAGAAAAATTTATTTTAACTTATGTCGGACGTTTAGCTCCTGAAAAGGATATCGAAACATTAATGAATGTAAGTTTACATCTTCCTAGTGAACTTAATAAACATATCCATTGGATCATTGTAGGAGATGGGCCGTCAAAGGAAGAAATGATGACGAATGCCCCAGAAAATATGACATTTGCAGGCTATTTAAGCGGTGAAAGTCTTGCGGAAATTTATTCTAGTTCAGATTTGTTTGTATTCCCTTCACCAACTGAAACCTTTGGTAATGTTGTTTTAGAAGCATTAGCATCAGGAACACCAGCGATCTGTGCTAACTCAGGAGGAGTCAAAAATATCATCAAGGATGGCATAACAGGAATTCTTTGCGAACCACAAAATAGTAATCAGTTTCAAAATGCTATTATTCATCTATTATCTAATCATATCCTTCGAAAGCATATGTCTGAGGAAGCACGTAAGTATGCATTATCACAGACATGGAACAGTATTTTTGATGAACTATTAAAAGAGTATAAAGATGCAATTAGTGAAAATGCTCAAATTCGTTATGCATAAATGAGAAAGGTGAATCCTATTAGGACTCACCTTTTTTAATATCATTATTCAAAAGCTTTATTTTTCTGCAATATTAATAACGATATCATTTATTTTTGCACTAATTTCTCGAATTGTCGTAGAGGATTCATTAATTGCTTCAATCGTTTGAACCTGTTCATCAACAGAAGCTGTAATTTGTTCTGTTGATGCAGCCGTTTCTTCCGCAACCGCAGAAACATTCTGGATTGAATCTAAAATAACAGTACTATTTGCTGATACTTTATCAATTTCTTTATTGAGCTTGGAAATTCCCTCAATAATTTTATCAATTGATGTTGAAATATGATTGAATTCATTTTCTGTATCAACAACACTTTTATTTAACCCATTGGAGATTTCAGTTGTTTGAGCCATAATAAGCACAGTTGATTCCGTTTCTTTTTCAATGTTTTGAATCATTGATTGGATTTGTGATGTAGCCTGGTTTGTCTCTTCTGCAAGTTTACGAACCTCTTCAGCAACAACAGCAAATCCTTTTCCATGCTCTCCAGCTCTAGCGGCCTCAATACTTGCATTTAATGCTAATAAATTAGTCTGTTTGGATATATTATCAATCGTTGTAACGATACCTGAAATCTGATCAACACTTTGAAAAAGTGTTGTAATACCTATGCTAATTTGTTCTAACATATCACTATTCTCTTTATTAGATACTTGTAATCCAGTTACACTTTCCTTTCCTGTTTCAACGGCTTTCGCACAGTCTTCAGTTAACTGAATAATCCCATTACTTTCCATAGACATTTTGTTTATGCTTTCCTGCAAATCATTTGCTTTATGACTTGTCGCTTCAATATCAGAAGCTTGAGATGTCGAACCTCGGGAAATCTCATTTAACGCCGTGCCAATTTCCTGACTTGTGACTTTTGTTAACTCAGACAATGACGATAATTCATTTGAAGATTTGTCCAATAATTGTCCAGTTTCAAGTAGATTACGAAAAAATCCGCGAAGTCCATCATTAATTCGATTAAATGACTTGGCAATTAAACCAATTTCATCTGTTCCTTCTTTTAAAGGAGTTTCCAACAAGTTACCTTCCGCCATCTGTGTCGACGCTTTTACCAATTCATTTAATGATTTCACCTTTCTTATTAAAAGGAAATACAAAATGGCAGAACAAATAATCGTAATAACAGCTGTTACACCAAGCATTATCCATAAAAAACTAGCTGCTGTCCCCTTTTCTATCGCATTCTCTGCGAATATATAACCTAATAATCCAATAGAACTAGTCATAACAACGACTAAAATAATCAAGGTTATTAACAATTGTACAGACACCTTTTGAATAGGCTTAATTCTGGTATTCATTTTACTCCCTCACATTCTTTCATTTATACTAGTAATATCGGCTATGTTTCCGCTGTCATTTAGTCTTTTTTTACTATTTTTCTAAAATTAAATCAAAACCACCAGTGAGAACTGGTGGTTTGCTCTGCGGCTAAAAGCCTCTCTTTCCGGCCTCGGCCTTAAAGGCCCACTGAATGGGTTTCCCTTTTGCACCACATTTACTCACTAAT
>NZ_JBQENT010000034.1:0-57006 GCF_052044855.1 Metabacillus sp. 22489 | reverse complement strand
AGATCAGTTAGAAGTAATCGCAATTGACCAATTAGTACCACAAGATCATTTGGTGCGTAAAATTGAATCTGCTATTGATTTCTCCTTCATTTATCCATTGGTTGAAAAACTCTATTCAAGACTAGGCCGTCCGAGTATTGATCCTGTTGTATTGATTAAAATGACATTTATTCAATATGTATTTGGTATACGCTCTATGAGGCAAACCATTAAAGAAATTGAAACAAATGTTGCATATCGCTGGTTCTTGGGATTCGGTTTTTATACAGAAGTTCCTCACTTCTCTACCTTCGGTAAGAATTATGAGCGTCGTTTTAAAGAAACCGATCTATTTGAGCAAATCTTTTATCGTATTCTAAAAGAGATTACAGATAAAGGTTTATTGAGCGCAGATCATGTATTTATTGATTCAACTCATGTTAAAGCTAGTGCTAATAAACGTAAATTTGAAAAGAAAACAGTAAGAAAAGAAACTCGAGCTTATGAAGCGAAACTTCAGGCTGAATTAAATCAAGACCGTATTGATAACGGAAAGAAACCTTTTCCACCTGAAAAGTTTGAAAAGGAAGAGAGAAAGGAGATTAAGGAAAGTACTACTGACCCTGAAAGTGGGTACTACGTAAAAGATGAAAGGACAAAACAGTTTGCTTATTCTTTTCATGCTGCTACTGACCGGAATGGTTTTGTGTTAGGCTCCATTGTAACGCCAGGAAACATTCATGATAGTCATATGCTTCAACCATTAGTAGAGAAAATAATGGATAAAGTAAAGAAACCTTTAGCTGTTGCTGCTGACGCGGCATATAAGACTCCTGCAATTTGTAATTTTCTTATAGAGAATGGCATCACTCCTGCACTTCCTTATACTCGACCAAAAACAAAGGAAGGGTTCATCCGTAAACATGAATACGTTTATGATGAGCACTATAATTGCTATATCTGTCCGCAAGGAGAGATATTATCATACACAACAACCACGAAGGAAGGATATCGGCAGTACAAATCCAATCCCTTGAAGTGTTCAAAGTGTCCTTTACTAGAACAGTGTACTCAGAGTCAAAATCATCAAAAGTTAATCCAACGCCATATCTGGGAAGACTATTTAGAAGAAGCCGAACACCTTCGTCATAAACAAGAAGTAAAAGAAATATATGCACGTCGAAAAGAATCCATTGAACGAGTCTTTGCAGATGCAAAAGAAAAGCATGGTATGCGATGGACAACCCTACGGGGACTTAAAAAATTGTCCATGCAGGCGATGCTAACTTTTGCTGCAATAAATCTTAAGAAATTAGCCAATTGGACTTGGGGAAGTCCAAAAATGGCATGAAAAATATGAATAATAGGTAATTTACACATATTTTTAAGATAGATTCTAAGAAGAAATTCAAAAATCAAAAAGGCATTTGGGAAAGAAAGCTTTCCCAAATGCCTTTTGTCTTCAATCTGAGGTCAATCCTTTGGAGGATTGACCTTTTTATATTATTATTTAACATAGTAAGATGACTAATCCAGTGAAAATGTTTGCAGTAAATAATAAAGGGGATCATTATCGTTCGCATTTCCAAATGTGAAAAAAATTTAGTGTGAGTATATAATGAAAAAATATAGGAATAACAAGTATTTTATCCTAGGTGTAGAAGTTGGAGTTAATAGTAATGGTTGAATTTCTTATATAACTTATCGTAAGATGTAATTATGAGACTAACTTTTAGTACTAGATTATAAATTTTACGATCATGTTTACTCATGCATGATCATATGATTAAGGGGTGCCTAAGCATGCTAAAAATACAAGAAATTAGAGAAATTATTAAACTTATTGATCAATCTTCTATTCATGAATTTTCATTTGAACACGAGGGTTCAAAGTTAAAATTAAAAAAACAACAACAAGAAGTTGAAACGATTGTTCGCAATGTAGTTTCTTCACCAGTACAGGAAGCGATCCAACCTCAAGTTGTGCAAAATCAAGCACCAATTGTTGAGACTCCTGTCCAAGAATCAGTAGGTGAATCTACAAAGGCTGATACAGCAAATTTACATAAAATTGTATCCCCAATGGTTGGGACATTTTATTCAGCATCCTCACCTGAAGCTGGTAACTATGTAGAAGTAGGCTCAAAGGTTACAAATGATACAGTTGTTTGTATTGTAGAGGCTATGAAGTTATTTAATGAAATTGAAGCAGAAGTGAAGGGTGAAATCGTTGAAGTTCTTGTTCAAAATGGACAACTTGTCGAGTACGGTCAACCTTTATTCCTTGTAAAGCCAGAGTAAGGAGCTATTAATCATGATAAAGAAACTATTAATTGCTAATCGAGGAGAAATAGCTGTTCGAATTATTCGAGCATGTAAAGAACTTGATATAGAAACGGTTGCTGTTTTTTCGGAAGCAGACAGAGAGGCCTTACATGTCCAGCTTGCAGATGAAGCATACTGTATTGGACCTACATCTTCAAGAGATAGCTATTTAAATTTTACAAATATTATTAGTGTAGCAATGTTAACTGGCAGTGATGCTATCCACCCAGGCTATGGATTTTTAGCGGAAAATGCCGATTTTGCTGAACTATGTAAAGAGTGCAATATTATCTTTGTCGGACCTAGTGCTGATGCAATTTCGAAGATGGGAACAAAGGATGTTGCAAGAGAAACAATGCGTGAAGCTGGAGTGCCAATTGTACCTGGCTCACGAGGAATTATTGAAAATGTCGATCAAGCAAAGCAATTGGCCAATGAAATGGGCTATCCTGTAATTATAAAGGCTACAGCTGGTGGCGGCGGAAAGGGTATTCGCGTTGCTCATGATGAAGAAGCTTTAATTAAAGGAATAGAAATTACTCAACAAGAAGCTGCAACAGCATTTGGAAATCCAGGTGTTTATATTGAAAAATATATTGAAGATTTTCGTCACGTCGAAATTCAAGTATTAGCTGATTCCTTTGGAAATGTTATTCACTTAGGTGAACGTGATTGCTCTATTCAGCGACGTCTGCAAAAGTTATTAGAAGAAACTCCATCCCCTGCTTTAGATGAATCAATTCGTGAGCAAATGGGGGAAGCTGCTGTTAAGGCTGCTGCAGCTGTTAATTATACTGGTGCAGGTACAGTTGAATTTATATTTGACCATATCAATAAGAAATTTTATTTCATGGAAATGAATACGCGAATTCAAGTAGAACATCCGGTTACTGAGATGGTAACAGGTATTGATTTAATTAAAGAGCAAATTAGAGTTGCTTCTGGAGAAAAGTTATCAGTTACACAAGATGAAGTTGTTTTTAATGGATGGGCTATTGAATGTCGAATAAATGCTGAAAATCCTGAAAAGAATTTTATGCCATCTCCAGGGAAAATAGAGATGTACTTGCCGCCTGGCGGTCTAGGTGTTAGAGTAGATTCAGCGGCATATCCTGGATATTCTATTCCACCGTTTTATGACTCAATGATTGCTAAACTGATTACATATGGTGCGACTAGAGAAGAAGCGATTTCTCGAATGAAACGTGCGTTAAGTGAATTTGTTATTGAAGGTGTTTCTACAACAATTCCGTTTCATTTAAGACTTCTTGAGCATGAAAAATTTGTTTCAGGTGATTTTAACACGAAGTTTTTAGAAATGTATAAGGTCATGGATTCATAAAATTAATTGGAGGTGCTGACTTTTGAAAGAAACCAATAATGTTTTAGAAATGAATCAAGATTATAATGGTTTAGGTAAAGTGGAGATCGCTCCTGAAGTTATTGAGGTCATTGCTGGTATTGCAGCATCTGAAATTGAGGGAGTTGCCTCAATGAGAGGGAATTTTGCTGCAGGTGTTGCTGAAAGACTTGGGAAAAAGAATCACGGTAAAGGTGTAAAAGTTGACTTATCCGAAGAAGGGATCATTATTGATGTATATTGTGTAATGATTTTCGGTGTATCAATTCCTTCTGTAGCCCAAAAAGTCCAAGATAATATTCGTCAAGCACTACTTAACATGACTGCTTTAGAAGTGAATGAGGTTAATATTCATGTTGTTGGTGTACAGTTTGAATCAAAAACACAAGAAACAGAAGTAGATCAAGAAATGTAATTTTTGTTGATGAGTTTGTTTATACTCGTCTACTCTAGGGTGAAAGATAAAACCAGAGGGTTCATTCCCTTTGGTTTTTTTAAATATATCGATAAATGTAAAATTATCATTGTTAAAGAATCGTAGGTCTGGTTATATTGATAATAGAGGATTACGAAAAATTACGAATGTTTAAAACGATGTAGGTGCTTTTTATTCGGAAAATACATAAAAAAAGTGATATTTTACATGAATCTAACCAGTAGATATGGTATGATCACGTTATGACATTCGAGATAATTTTTATATATTAAAGGAGCAAGAAAGAATGAAACGTAGAACAGCGAGAGAAAAGGCACTTCAGGCATTATTTCAAGTAAATGTAAGTAAAACGGATCCAAATGAAGCAATCGTACATGCGTTGGACGAGCAAAAGTCTGATCAATTTATGGAGTCTCTTGTTTTTGGCACAATTGAGCATGAAAAAGAACTTGATGAGCTAATAACTCCACATCTTGTGAATTGGACAATTGATCGATTGGCAAATATTGATAAAACGATATTACGTATGGCTGTTTACGAATTAAAGTATGAACACGATATCCCAGCGAATGTCACACTAGATGAGGCAGTTGAATTGGCTAAAGCCTTTGGAGATGAACAATCAAGTAAATTTATCAATGGTGTTCTTTCTAAAATAAAAAAAGACATAGAAAATTGATATTTAGAGGAGGAAATAGGTATGGTTGCAACAATTATTGATGGAAAACAATTATCACAACAAAAGAGAAGTGAACTAGCTAAGGAAGTAGAACAGATAAAAGCAAAAGGATTACTTCCTAAGCTTGTTGTTATCTTAGTTGGGGATAATCCTGCATCAGTTTCATATATTCGGGGAAAGCAAAAAGCATCTGAAGAAATAGGAGTTGGCTTTAAATTAGAGCATTTCCCATCAACCTTAACTGAAAAAGAGCTTCTAGATGTTATTGAAAGTTATAATAATAATGATGAATACCATGGAATATTAGTTCAACTACCTTTACCTGATCATATCAATGAAACAGCGGTTGTTGAAAAGATTTCTCCTTTAAAGGATGTTGATGGTTTCCATCCAATTAACATTGGTCGAATGATGACAGGGCAAGAAACATTTCTTCCTTGTACACCAGCAGGGATTGTTGAGATGATTAAATCTGTAGGTGTAGAAATCGCTGGTAAAAATGTTGTAGTTGTCGGTAGAAGTAATATTGTTGGTAAACCTGTTGGACAGCTCCTTTTAAATGAGCATGCAACCGTAACATATTGTCATTCCAAAACAAATAATTTATCTTCCTATACTAAGGAAGCAGATATCCTTGTCGCTGCTGTTGGACGGGCTAACTTTATTAAAGGCTCTGATATAAAACAAGGTGCAGTTGTTATCGATGTTGGTGTGAATAGACTTGACAATGGTAAATTATGTGGTGATGTAGTATTTGATGAAGCAAAAGAGATTGCAAGCTACGTAACACCAGTTCCAGGTGGGGTTGGTCCAATGACAATTACAATGTTAGCACATAATACTGTTCAGTCTGCTAAGCAATTTTTGAATAGAAAATAAACCTCTTGTACGTTTGAATAAAAAAAGCTATATGATGTTGTGGACGGGGTAGTTGCTCCGTCCTTTCCTTCATTAGGTATTAGAACGGAATAAGGAGGTTGTTTTATGAGCGAAATAAAATATGTAACTGTTACAGCATTAACAAAATATATAAAGCGAAAATTTGATGTTGATCCTCACTTATCAGATATTTGGATAAAAGGGGAACTTTCTAATTTTAATCTACATAGCCGTGGACATATGTATTTTACTCTTAAGGATGAAAAGGCAAGAATCCAGGCTGTAATGTTTGCTGGGGCTAACAAGTCTTTAAAATTCAAACCCGGAAATGGAATGAAGGTTTTAATTAGAGGGGAAATAACGGTTTATGAACAAAGTGGAGGGTATCAAGTATATGTAAAAGAAATGCAGCCTGATGGAATTGGCAGCCTTTATTTAGCATATGAAGAATTAAAAAACACTTTGCAAAAGGAAGGGTTATTTGACCCGATTCATAAAAAACCAATACCGAAATTTCCTAATCAAGTAGGAGTTATTACATCTCCAACTGGTGCAGCCATCAGAGATATTATGACAACAATTCATCGACGTTACCCACTTGCAAAAATAATTCTTATACCAGCCCTTGTACAAGGGGATCATGCAAAAGAGTCGATCGTAAAAGCAATAAAACGTGCAAATCAAATAGAGGGAATGGATGTATTAATTGTTGGCCGTGGTGGTGGTTCGATTGAGGAGCTGTGGGCATTTAATGAAGAAATTGTTGCAAGAGAAATATTTGCTTCTTCTGTTCCTATTATTTCTGCCGTTGGTCATGAAACAGATTTTACCATTGCAGACTTTGTCGCAGATTTGCGAGCTCCTACGCCTACAGGTGCTGCCGAAATGGCTGTACCCCACTTTTCAGAATTGTTAGATCGCCTTTTAGATAGGAAGAATAGATTAAAAAGAACGATGCAAGAAAAAGTCTCCTCAAAAAGGGAAAGATTAAAACACTTTCAAACTTCCTATGCGTTTCGATATCCAAAACAATTATATTTACAAAAGGAGCAGCAGCTAGATATAATAGTTGAACGACTTTTTAAAGATGGACAAAGGGCAATTTCATCTAAAAAAGACGCTTATATAAGCATTAATAATCGCTTGAAGAACGTACATCCAAAAGAGCAAATTAACCGGTCAAAGGATGCGTATCGTACGTTAGTGAATTTATTAAATCGAGAAATGAAAGCAGTTTTATCAGAAAAAGATGCTCAATTTCAACAAATGATAGCAAAATTAAGTGCTTTAAGTCCTTTAAAGGTTATGGAACGCGGATATAGCCTTGTCTATCAGGATGATAAGCTGATAAAAAGTGTAGACCAATTAAAAATTGATCAACAGATAAAGGTTCAATTTATGGATGGAAAAATTGACTGTCAAGTAAAGGGTATAGAGGAGCGAACTGTTAATGAGTAAAGAAATTCAATCTGAAATTAGCTTCGAAGCAGCTATGCAGCAATTAGAAGAAATTGTCGGTAAATTAGAAGAAGGCGATGTACCGTTAGAAAAAGCTATCGAATATTTCCAAAAAGGAATGGAACTTTCTAAAATATGTAATGATAAGTTGCAACATGTTGAAAAACAAATGGATTATATTTTAAGAGATGATGGAGAGTTGAAGCCATTTGAACTTCAGGAGGAAGATAAATCTTGAAGATGAAATTAAGTGATTTTTTAGATCAGAGTAAAGAGAAAATTGAAGTGGCGATGTCAAGTTATGTTGAGAGCTTAAACACTCCAGATTTGTTAAAAGATGCAATGCTCTATTCATTAGAAGCTGGAGGGAAAAGGCTGCGTCCTATCCTTGTATTAGCTTTGCTACATACTTATAACAAACAAGAAGACATTGGGATTTCTACAGCTTGTGCAGTGGAAATGATTCATACTTATTCGCTAATACATGATGATTTACCATGTATGGATGACGATGATTTACGCCGAGGAAAGCCTACTAATCACAAGGTATTCGGTGAAGCGATGGCTGTACTTGCAGGTGATGGGTTGCTTACCCAAAGCTTTTCATTAATAGTAAATGATTCGAAACCTTCACCAGAGAAAAGGCTTCGGATTATTTCCGAATTAGTGTATGCTGCTGGTGTAGAAGGAATGGTCGGAGGGCAAGTAGCGGATATGGAGGGGGAAGCTAAAAGTCTTTCCTTAGAGCAATTACAATATATTCATGAACATAAAACAGCAAAGCTACTAGGTTTTTCAATTGTTTCAGGAGCTATTTTAGCTGATGCACCTGAAGATGATATTGAGAAATTAAGAACATTTGCTTATCATCTTGGAATTGCATTTCAAATACGTGATGACATTTTAGATATAGAGGGACAGCAAGAGCTAATTGGTAAACCAATTGGTTCAGATATCTTAAATGAAAAAACAACATATCCATCAATCTTAACAATCGATGGTGCTAAAGAAAAACTAGATAGTCATATTAAAGAAGCGAAATCGTTATTAAACAGTTTATCTGTAAAATCAGATTTGTTAATAGAGATTTGTGATTTAATGGCAACGCGTAATCATTAATTTAAAATAAAATGAGGAACAAAACCGTTTCCGTTTGGCAGCGGTTTTTGTTCTATAAATAGACCAAAGTATGATTATATATTGTCACCACTAATATTATATGGTAAGTTTTTTTTCTACACGTAAAAGAAACTAAAAATAATTATTCGTTTTCAATAAATGAAGTTTACGATAAAATAAATAGATAAGACTAGTAATAATAGATCAAATACGTATTATAGAATCAAACTGAACCGAAAGTGAGTGATCCATTTGGATCTTCTATCAATAAAAAACCCGCGTTTTCTAAAAAAACTATCAAATAATGAGCTTGAACAGTTAAGCGCAGAGATCCGTCAATTTTTAATCAATAAACTTTCTGAAACAGGTGGACATATTGGGCCAAACCTTGGTGTTGTTGAGCTAACAATCGCTTTACATAAAGTATTCGATAGCCCAAAGGATAAATTTATTTGGGATGTTGGTCACCAATCATATGTTCATAAAATTTTAACTGGTCGTGCTAAAGAATTTGATACTTTACGTCAATATAAAGGGTTATGTGGATTCCCGAAGAGAAACGAATCAGAACATGATGTGTGGGAAACCGGTCATAGTTCAACCTCCTTGTCGGCGGCTATGGGGATGGCGATTGCTCGGGATATTAAAAAAACAAAAGAACATATTATTCCAATAATTGGCGATGGTGCCCTAACGGGTGGTATGGCTTTAGAAGCATTGAATCATATCGGTGATGAGAAGAAGGATATGATTGTAGTCCTTAATGATAATGAAATGTCAATTGCGCCAAATGTAGGTGCATTGCACAATGTTTTAGGTCGATTACGAACTGCTGGAAAATACCATTGGGTTAAGGATGAACTCGAATATATATTAAAGAAAATCCCTGCTGTAGGTGGGAGATTAGCATCAACAGCTGAAAGATTAAAGGATAGCTTAAAATATATGCTTGTTTCAGGTGTATTTTTTGAGGAATTAGGATTCACCTATTTAGGTCCAGTTGATGGGCATAATTATGAAGATTTATTTGAAAATCTCCAATATGCTAAAAAAACAAAAGGCCCAGTGCTTCTTCATGTTATTACAAAAAAAGGGAAAGGGTATCAGCCTGCTGAGACTGATAAAGTTGGTACTTGGCATGGTACAGGTCCATATAAGATTGAAACAGGTGATTTTGTTAAACCTAAAGTAGTAGGGCCAGCTTGGAGTAAACTAGTTAGTGAAACAGTCAGAAAGCTAGCACGAGAAGATAAACGTATTGTTGCTATTACCCCAGCTATGCCTGTTGGTTCTAAGCTTGAAGGATTTGCTGAAGAGTTCCCTGATCGCATGTTTGATGTTGGGATTGCTGAACAGCATGCTACAACGTTAGCAGCTGGCTTAGCGACGCAAAATATGAAGCCATTCCTGGCGATTTATTCTACGTTTCTACAACGTGCATATGACCAAGTTTTACATGATATTTGTCGACAAAACTTAAATGTATTTATCGGAATTGATCGAGCAGGACTTGTTGGTGCAGATGGCGAGACACATCAAGGTGTGTTTGATATTGCCTTTTTAAGACATATTCCAAACATGGTACTGATGATGGCCAAAGATGAAAATGAAGGGCAACATTTAGTTAATACTGCCCTTAAATACGATGATGGTCCGATTGCTATGCGCTATGCTCGTGGAAATGGACTTGGTGTAAAGATGGATGAAGAGCTAAAAGAAATCCCTATCGGTACATGGGAAGTTTTAAGAGATGGCACAGATGCTGTAATTTTAACCTTTGGTACAACGATTGAGATGGCATTAGAAGCAGCAGAAGAAATGGCAAGACGTGGTCTATCTATTCGGGTTGTTAATGCACGATTTATAAAGCCAATGGATGAAAAAATGCTACATGACATCTTCTTAGAGGGTATTCCAGTTTTAACGATTGAAGAGGCTATTTTACAAGGTGGTTTTGGTAGTGCAGTCCTAGAATTTGCACAAGAAAACCATTATGTTCAAGCATTGATTTCTCGAATCGGAATTCCGGATCGATTCATTGAACATGGAAGTGTTTCGAAATTGTTAGAGGAGATTGGCATGACGACAGAAAATGTCATTGAAACATTAACATCAATGATTCCGACAAAGGAGAAAAGAGTATTAAAATCATGAGTAATAGCAAAAAGGAAAGATTAGATATCCTATTAGTCGAGAACGGCTTATTTGAATCGAGAGAAAAGGCAAAAAGAGCGATCATGGCTGGGATTGTTTATGGGAATGAGGAACGACTTGATAAACCAGGCGAAAAGGTTTCACGCGATCTTGTTCTTACGATTAAAGGTAATACGTTACCTTATGTGAGTAGAGGCGGATTAAAGCTAGAAAAAGCATTAAAGGTCTTTGATGTGTATTTAGCTGATAAGATTATGATTGATATTGGTTCCTCTACAGGTGGGTTTACAGACTGTGCTCTGCAAAATGGTGTAAAACTTTCATATGCAGTGGATGTTGGGTACAATCAATTAGCATGGAAGCTTAGACAGGACGAACGTGTTGTTGTAATGGAACGAACTAATTTTCGTTACTCAACACCTGCAGATTTTAAAAAAGGGCTACCTGAATTCGCTTCTATAGATGTTTCATTTATTTCCTTAAAATTAATCTTACCGGTGCTTAAAACAATCCTTATGCCACATAGTGATGTTGTTGCATTAGTGAAGCCACAGTTTGAGGCAGGTAGGGAATTAGTTGGGAAAAAAGGGATTGTTCGTGATCCAAAAGTCCATGAACAAGTTTTACAGGAAATCATTCAATTTTCGATGTCAGAGGGATATGATTTTGTGAATTTATCATTTTCTCCGATTACTGGCGGTGACGGTAATATTGAATTTCTTTTGCATTTACGCTGGGAAGGCACTGAAGAAGGCGGGAGAGACCTTTCTTCTAAGTCACCTAGTGTGATTGTTGAGGAAGCACATAACCAATTGTAAAACAGGGGAATAGCCTTAGCTATTCTCCTGTTTTTTATCAATTAATGTGAAAAAAATTGGGATATTCATGCAAATTAAGATACATATTCATGCAGTAGAACTGTCGATACTATGGATGGCTTTATGCATGATTAACAGTGTTAAATTTGATAAAACTGTACTTTTATTGGTTTTTCATATAAGATGTAAGGTATAAACATGCAAAATGCATCGTTGATAAAGGGGTGCTGAAATGAATAAAGGGCAACGTCATATTAAAATTAGAGATATAATTGCAAACAATGATATTGAAACTCAAGATGAATTAGTGGATTTATTAAAGGAAATGGGCTTTAATGTTACACAGGCGACTGTATCTCGAGATATTAAAGAACTACATCTCGTAAAAGTACCTATGCTTGATGGGCGATACAAATATAGCCTTCCTGCAGATCAAAGGTTTAATCCATTACAAAAATTAAAACGTGCATTAATGGATGCATTTGTTAAAATAGACTCAGCAGGGCACATGATTGTTATGAAAACTCTTCCGGGCAATGCAAATGCGATTGGTGCATTAATAGATAATTTAGATTGGGATGAAGTATTAGGAACGATCTGTGGGGATGATACAATATTAATTATTTGTCGCACTTCAGAGGATACAGAAACGATCTCAAAACGATTTTTGGATATGTTATAACAAAAAATACCATTAGCTAAATATATGAAAATTTTTAATAAGAGGTGTGATTCTGTTTGTTAGCGGAATTATCAATAAAAAACTTTGCCATTATTGAATCCTTATCGATTTCATTTGAAAAAGGTCTTACGGTTTTAACTGGAGAAACAGGTGCAGGGAAATCCATTATTATCGATGCTATTTACTTATTAGCAGGTGGAAGAGGCTCTGCTGAATTTATACGTTATGGTGAAAAACGAGCAGAGCTTGAGGGGCTATTTCTTATTGATGAATTAGATCATCCTGTTTATATGAAGTGTGAGGAACTTGGGATTGATGTTAATGATGGAATGATTATACTTAGAAGAGACTTAACTACGTCTGGGAAAAGTATATGCAGAATTAATGGCAAGCTTGTAACGATCGCTATATTACGAGAAGTAGGACAATATTTAGTCGATATCCACGGACAGCATGATAATCAAGAGCTGATGAATGATGAAAATCATTTGAAATTGCTTGATCAATATGGTGGTCAAAAAATAACAAAGGCATTAGAAGGTTATTTAGAAATATATAAACAATATGATGCACTTCGGAAAAAAATTACGCAGCTTTCAGAGAATGAACAAGAAATGGCTCATCGATTAGATTTGCTACAATTTCAATTAGATGAAATTACGAATGCAAACTTGCAACCAAAAGAGGATGAACTGTTACAGGAAGAAAAAATCCAAATCTCAAATTTTGAAAAAATTTTTGAATCACTTAACAATAGCTATAATTCATTACATGGTGAGCATCGTGGTTTGGATTGGGTTGGACATGCGATGAGTAACTTAGAGGAAATAGCTTCAATAAATAGCAATTTAAAGGAATTATCTGAAGTTATTTCAAATGCATATTATCAGCTTGAGGATTTGTCATATCAAGTGCGAAATGAATTAGAGTCATTAGAATTTGACCCAGAAAGACTAAATTATGTTGAAAGTCGTTTAAATGAAATAAACCATCTTAAACGAAAATATGGACAATCTGTTGAGGAAATTTTAATTTATTCAGCAAAAATTGAAGAAGAGTTAGATACGATTAAAAATCGTGATAACCATCTGAATAAATTACAAAAAGAGCTTGATTCGGTGTTAAAGGATTTAGTCTTAGAGGCAAATAATTTAACGATTATTCGAAAGAAATTAGCGAATGTATTAACAGAAGAAATTCATAAAGAATTAAAAGAGCTCTATATGGATAAAACAACCTTTGAGGTTAAGTTTATCACAAAGCCTCTGTCAGATACTGAACAAAAATTTACATCAACTGGAATTGACAATGTTGAATTTTATTTATCAACAAATCCAGGAGAACCTTTAAAACCATTAAATAAAACTGCATCAGGTGGAGAGCTTTCTAGAATTATGTTAGCAATGAAAAGTATTTTTTCACAGCATCAAGGAATTACGTCAATTATATTTGATGAGGTTGATACTGGTGTAAGCGGTCGAGTTGCACAGGCAATAGCTGAAAAAATATATCGTGTTTCCAACGGTTCACAGGTGTTATGTATTACACATCTTCCTCAAGTTGCAGCAATGGCTGATACACATCTTTATATTGCAAAGGAAATTAAAGATGGACGAACAAAAACAAGTGTGAAGCCGCTTGAGGAGACTGAAAAGATAAAAGAAATCGGACGAATGATTGCTGGTGCTCAAGTAACTGAGCTTTCAAAGGAACATGCTAAGGAACTGCTTGAATTAGCAAATACATCAAAACGGTAAAAGCTGCTATTAGGCGGCTTTTTCTAATATTATTATTCATTTTTCTAATTATAATATAACGAGGCAAAACAACAAATATACATGATACTTAAAAGAAAACCTTTAATTTTCTTATGTTTCCTGTTATAAATCATCATGCAAAAGGCTAAATTAAAACTGTAGCCATATATAGATGTGGTGTGTGTTAGGAGCGAGGAGAGTGAAGGTTTTTGCAGACAGATAAAATGAGAAAAATAATTGGTGTAATTCTCCTTGTTTCACTTATGGGTTTAGGATTTGTTAAAGAAGTTAAGGAATACGTTAAATTACCAAATCAAATCTTTGTATTTGAATCACAGGTAGCAAGCGTACAAAGTTCAATACCTGCTAATACCTCTGAAGAAGTAAAAGAGGCGTTTACAGTTCAGAAAAATAGTGATGGAAAAACAATTGATGTTCACGGGAAAAAAGCTGGTGAAGGAGAAGTTGTTTTTGACTTAGCTGGCTTTCCCGTAAAAAAAATCGGTGTTAATGTCTTACCGGATTTCAGGGTCATACCTGGTGGGCAATCAATAGGAGTAAAACTAAATACTCTTGGCGTATTGGTGGTGGGACATCACCAAGTAAATACTTCTGAAGGAAAAAAATCACCTGGTGAACTAGCAGGTGTACAGGTTGGTGACATAATCACAAACATTAATGGCCAAAAAATTGAGCAAATGAGTGATGTGACACCGTTTATCCAAGACGCAGGTAAAACAGGTAAGCCTCTCGAATTAGTTTTGAAAAGAGAAAATAGTGAAGTGAAGACAAAATTATATCCTTTAAAAGATGAAAATGATAGTTCCTATCGGATTGGTTTATATATTAGAGACTCAGCAGCAGGTATAGGAACGATGACGTTTTATGATCCTAAATCAAAAAAATATGGAGCTTTAGGACATGTTATTTCTGATATGGATACGAAAAAACCAATTGTTGTTGATGATGGGCAAATTGTCCGCTCGACAGTAACTTCTATCGAAAAGGGGAGCAATGGAAATCCTGGTGAGAAGCTTGCGAGATTCTCGGGTGATCGACAAGTAATTGGAAATATTACACGAAATAGCCCATTCGGTATTTTTGGCGAGCTACATCAAGAGATAAAGAACGGGCTTATTGATAAAGCTTTACCAATTGCTCTTTCAAATGAAGTAAAAGAAGGTCCAGCCAAAATCTTAACTGTCGTTGAAAATGACAAGGTGGAAGAATTTGATGTAGAAGTAGTAAGCTCTGTTCCACAAAAATTTCCTGCAACTAAAGGAATGGTCATTAAAATTACAGATAAAAGACTTTTAGAAAAAACCGGTGGAATTGTACAGGGAATGAGCGGTAGTCCAATTATCCAAAATGGAAAAGTTATTGGAGCCGTAACACATGTTTTTGTTAATGACCCGACAAGCGGTTATGGCGTTCATATCGAATGGATGTTAAATGAAGCAGGTATCGATATTTACGAAAAACAACAACAAAAGGTAAGTTGAATGAAAAACTGTCAAGAGTTATTCTTGACAGTTTTTCATTTTACAGCTTTCAATTTCTTTTATTGTTATGTAAAATAAAGAAGAAAAGATTTTTCGACAAAAGTACTTTAATAAAATCTGTCAAATGACATATTTGGTCGAAAAAGTGAGCGTTTTGAAGAAAAAGAGAGATAATCTACATTTTTTAAAGTTTTTTTAAAAAATAAAAGGAATTCTTCTCACATTGTCGAAATTGTTAGGTATAATCTGTATAGATATAAGATAAATTGGCAAAAAGAGACTGAGGAGGACAAATTTGTGAGCAAAATAAAAGTTTGTATCGTTGATGATAATCGGGAGCTTGTAGGGTTACTAGAGGAGTACCTTTCAAGCCAAGATGATATGGAAGTAATTGGTTTAGCTTATAATGGGCAAGAATGTTTAACAATGTTAAAAGATAAAACTCCAGATGTTTTAGTATTAGATATTATTATGCCACATTTAGATGGTTTAGGTGTTTTAGAAAGACTAAGACAATTTGAAGGTCCACAACCAAATGTGATTATGCTGACTGCTTTTGGTCAGGAAGATGTAACTAAGAAAGCAGTTGATCTTGGTGCAGCTTATTTCATTCTAAAACCATTTGATATGGAAGGCTTAGCTAGTCATATACGTCAAGTGAGCGGAAATGCAGCACCTCTAATTAAACGTACTAGTACGACAATTAGAACATCCAATGAATCCCAAGGAAAAGGGAAAAATCTTGATGCAAGCATTACAAGCATCATTCATGAAATTGGCGTACCAGCACATATAAAAGGCTATTTATACTTACGTGAAGCAATCTCAATGGTTTACAATGACATTGAATTACTTGGTTCGATTACAAAGGTGCTTTATCCAGACATTGCAAAAAAATACAACACAACTGCATCACGTGTTGAACGAGCGATCCGCCATGCAATCGAAGTCGCTTGGAGTCGTGGAAATATTGAATCCATTTCGTCTTTATTCGGTTATACAGTAAGCATGACAAAAGCTAAGCCGACAAATAGTGAATTTATTGCGATGGTTGCGGATAAGCTTCGTTTGGAGCATAAGGCTAGCTGAGCGGGCTTGATGCTTGTATTGTCAAGGGATTGAAGTGAATTGTAAAATTTGGATAACTGACACAAGTTATCAACTAATTTTTAATTATATACCGGTTACTGTTAAACCTTCCTATTTATTGGTTAAATACCAAAAAGGGAGGTTTTTTCTATGTCTAAGATTGAATTTTAAATAGAAAATTTAATATTTTACTGTGATTCAAAGAATTGGTCACGAAAAACATTAGCGAGCTATGAGCAAACATTGAAGCTCTTTCGGGTTTATTTGGATTAAGAATTGAAAATTACAGATATCAACAAAGTAAAATCTGTACACATTAGACAATATGTCAAATATTTACGAGAAAGAGGAAAGTACACAGTTGTTTCAAGTGAAAAATCTAGAAAAATAAATCATCCTGATCATAGGCATGACTTTAATAAATCTATTTCGGAATCTACTGTTGCTAACTATTTACGCAATATAAAGGTAGTTTTCAACTTATTTGAATCAGAAAGGGAAATAAAAATAAATCCAGTATCTAATATCAAAAATATTAAGCCTAAAAGAAAGCAAAAGGCATTACTAGATGTTGAGGAAATTAGAAGGGGATTAGAGAGTACATTGGACCTGACAGTTTTCCATTCCTACAGGTGATGGGTTCAAACAAGACTTATGCTTAATATTTAATGCTGTAGTCCAAAATGGTGGATGTAAAGAAAATTCAATTCTTCTAAATACAGCTCAAGAGATAGTTTTTATATTTAAGAACTGAACATCCGTTATGGGATTAGCAGCTTACGATAGTGATTCTAAATCAATGTTGCAATACTAGTGGATTACTCAGTACACTACACCAATCGCTGATTTTGAAGCAATCTGTGCTTATGTAAGACAGAAAAGTTGTATTAGAGATGCCTATTTAACATAACAATGGCGAATAGGCAAGTTATGAATCCTATTGATATGGTATATTGTTTCAGATAACGAAATACCCACGATTTTAACTTTGGCATTTCTAACATGTTTGAATAAAAATACGTAAAAAGAGACAAATTTAACGCAAAAACCCCTGAAACACATACCGGGGTTTTTATTAATTTATTTTTTCTTTCCACAAATTATACACTTTTCAGTGTAGTAATCATATTTATGGTATTTGCGTAAAAAACAAAGAATCGATTTCAACTTTTTCATTTGCTGTAGCTCCTTAGATGTTAAGATGATATTAACGATCATACAGAACTAATGTTATTCAACTATTACGAACGATTTAAAAAATATGACAATACTATTAAATTAAAGTAATAAGTGAATTATTGTATAAAGATTCACATTATTTATTAAAAATTATGAGATTTGCATACGATTGAGATAAAAATCCGCAGAAAGTAAAATGTTATGTATTAAAAATTGTATTTTTTGAGTGAATATTAAGTTTACTTAATCCTGGAGTTAAGTTTTCATATTTATCCTTTATTCGAAAATTTTACAAAAAAATACAACACAACTGCATCACGTGTTGAACGAGCGATCCGCCATGCAATCGAAGTTGCTTGGAGCATAAGGCTAGCTAATCATTATCCATATAGACAAAAAAACCAGTGAGATAATTCACTGGTTTTTATATATTCATTACACTTCTTTTAAAACAAATAACCTTGAAGAGTAATCATGTGGATGTTCTCTTGCCCAGTATTCATTTGCACGGTCTGTGTAGTTTTCATTAAGAATGATGCCGATATTCATTAGTTCATCGCCATAATGTCTTGTATCCATTCCTTCAATTTCATACAATTTATCAGCGTCAAGTCCTTTTAATTTAATGCGATAATATTTGTCATTAGGCTTTGCAAGAACTTTGTAGTAGCCAACAATCGCCTCACTCTTATTCTGTGAAACGACCATCCAAGAAACCTCATTTGACTCAAACGGACTTAATAAACGATAGAAGGCACCACTGCGAATTAAGTCACGTTTCTCCTTAAAGAAGCTTACTTGTTCCTTCACTTTTTCTTTTTCTTCATCGCTTAACTTAGTAATGTCTAGTTCATATCCAAATGTTCCAAAATATGCAACATTTGCACGTGTATCAATTGATGTCATCCGGCCAACTTGATGGTTAGGAATTGCTGAGACATGGCTGCCGATAGAGCTTAATGGGTAAACCATTGAAGTACCGTACTGGATTTTTAAACGCTCAACAGCGTCTGTGTCATCACTTGTCCAAGTTTGTGGAGCATAATACAATAAGCCCGGATCGAACCGTGCTCCACCGCCAGCACATGATTCGAATAATATTTCAGGGTATTTTTCAATTAAACGCTCATACAAGTCATAAACTCCAAGAATATATCTGTGGAATACTTCACCTTGTTGATCGATGTCTAAGCTAGTTGAATAAGCTTCTGTAATATAGCGGTTCATGTCCCATTTTATATATGAGATTTTTGAATCAGAAATGATGTCATCCATTAATTGGAAGATATAATCAACAACCTCTTTCCGTGAGAAGTCTAATACAAATTGATTACGGCCATGTGAAGCACCTCGGTCAGGGGTAGAGATCATCCATTCAGGATGTTCCTCAAATAATTTCGTCCCTTTAGAGACCATTTCAGGCTCAAACCATAGACCGAATTTCATTCCTAGCTCACAAACCTTTTCAGAGAGTCCTTTAATCCCATTTGGAAGTTTGTCTTTATTAACAAACCAGTCTCCTAGGGAGCTTGTATCATCATGTCGTTCCCCGAACCAACCATCATCTAATACAAATAGTTCAATCCCTAATTGATGGGCAGTTTTTGCAATGTCTAATACTTTTTCTTCATTAAAATCAAAGTAGGTCGCTTCCCAGTTGTTAATTAAAATTGGGCGGACTTTATCACGCCAATATCCTCGTACAAGTCGCTCTCTATATAAATCGTGGTATGTTTGACTCATTCCATTTAATCCATGCTCGCTATAAACGATAACACATTCAGGAGTTTGGAATGTCTCATTTGGGTTTAGCTTCCATTTGAATTGGAATGGGTTTATCCCCATCATCACTCTGCTAACACTGTATGTGTCTACTTCTACTTGTGCTAAAAAATTTCCGCTATAAACTAAGCTGAAACCATATACCTCACCGTGATGTTCAGTTGCATCAAGACGCTTTAATGCAATGAATGGATTATGAGCATGACTGCTAGCACCTCTCGTAGAAGATACTGATTGTACTCCTTTAAATAGCTTTTGGGATTCAACATGAGTCTCGCGTGCCCAAGCTCCATTTAAGTGAAGCATTTCATATTGGTCATCTGGAAAATCGATGCTTGCACTCATCGCATTGTGAAGATAGAATGATTCATTCCCTTCATTTACAAATCTTGCGTTGCGGGTAATGACATTTCTTTTTTGATAAATAGTGTAACTTAAGATGAGTTTGCTCTTTAACACTTCATCATATAATGTAACTTCTAATGTATCGGCTTCTTGATTATCCTCAACATATGTTGCAGGCAATTGCTGAAGATGGGGTTTACCAGAAATGATTTGATAGCTATGGAACTGATAATTAGAAATATGGCTACCAATATTATTTTTAATCATATGGGCAGAGTAGCGAAAATCAGTTGACCCATAGCTAGGATATTCTTGTTTAATATGCTCTAGTGATGAAGTATGATCACCTTCAAATAAATTACATGAAGGACGAACCTCACGTTCAATTAAATGATAGAAAGATTCGCGATGTTTTATTTTCTTTCCGAAATAAAGATGTTCTAATAGATTGCTTTTTTCTAGTACTCTAAAAATATAACTTATATTGTCGTTATATAAATGAAACTCCTTTGTTTGCTCATTAATTTTAATTGCCAAATGTCTTCACCTCATCAAAAAAAATTTATGTAACCCTTTACAGAATAGTTTAGCAAGAGGTTGGAAATAAAACAATACATTTTAAGTAAAATAAAGTAATCGATAAGTTTAGATGGTATAAAAAAAGGAGGTAGGACTTAAACCTACCCCCATTTTATTAAATGTCCAGAATGGGACAGCCCACCACCAAAACCATATAATAATAAATGCTGCCCTGCTTTCACTTTCCCTTCTTTAATTCCAATATCTAGAGCTAACGGAATAGAAGCAGCTGAGGTATTGCCAAAGTGAACAAGACTTGTAAGAGTTTTATTGATTGATAGACAGCTTTTATCACAAATTGATTCAATCATTCTTAAATTTGCACTATGTGGGATAAACCAGTCGATATCTTGTAATGGAAGATGACTTTTTTCCATTAATGTCTTTATTCCTAAAGGAACTGTAGAAACGGCCCATTTATAAACCTCTCGTCCATTTTGAACAAGGAGCTTTTTATCCTCTAACTTTGTTGTAAACATTGTATCAGAAAGATTTGTACCGTATAGGCTTAATGCCTTTTCACCTTCAGACGCAACGTGTGATGCTAAAAAGCTTCCTTGCTCATCATACTCGACAAGTACTGCTCCTGCTCCATCCCCAAAAAGAATACATGTTGAACGATCAGTGAAGTCTGTAATTTTTGAAAGTGTTTCAGCTCCGATAACAAGGATTTTTTTATGAATACCAGAAGAAATTAGACCATTAGCCAAATGAAGCCCATATGTAAATCCTGCACAAGCTGCATTAAGGTCAATAGCTCCTGTTTTATTTAACCCCAATTTACCTTGGATATATGATGCTACACTAGGTGTAATATAATCTGGTGTTAAAGTGCAGACGATTATCATATCTACATCATAAATATCCTTGTTATAACGAGTAATTAAATCCTCAATAGCCTTTATACTAAGATCGCTTGTATATTCATTGTCAGCAACAATTCTTCTTTCCTTGATTCCTGTACGACGAGTAATCCATTCATCATTTGTTTCTACCATATTTTCAAGATCATGATTTGTTAAGATTTTCTCTGGTATATATGTGCCAATTGCAGTTATACGAGCTTTAGAAATCATCATTATCCACCTTCCTTCGTCTTTATACCTAATAATAACATCTGTATATAATATCTGGTACTAATTTTTAATTAAAAAAAGGAATGAATTGATAAACAAAGAATTACTAATATGTGAGCTTACGGGAGAAGTCTAAAAAAAGAAAGACATTTATATTTAGTCTTTCTTTTCATTGCTTTCTTTTGCATTCACTTCAGCAAGCTTAACAAGTAAAATATGCTGTGGCATATGCATAATTTGTTCTAATGGGACATTCAAAGATTTTGCTAATTTTTGTGCAGTTTCAGCAGATATTTGTAATGGTCTCATAACAACCCTCCTACTCACTATTTTACACGAAATGAAGGTGCAAACAAGATGAGTTATATATTTGGTCATCGGGGAGCTGCAGGAAATTATCCAGAAAATACAATGTTATCGTTTATCGCTGCAAGAGAAGCTGGTGCTGATGGTATTGAGTTAGATGTTCAAATGACGAAAGATGGTGAATTAGTAGTCATCCATGATGAAACAGTTGATCGAACAACAAATGGAACTGGATTTGTTAACAATTTTACATACAAAGAATTGGCGAAATTGGATGCGAGCTACTCTTACACACAGTATCAAGGAAAAGCTTTTATTCCATCATTAGTAGAGGTTTTGGAATGGGCAGCAGAATCTGGTGTCTTATTAAATATTGAACTGAAAAATGGAGTAATTGATTACCTTGGAATAGAGGAAAAGACAATTGAGTTAATTTATAAATATAAACTTGAGAGCAATGTATTTATATCCTCTTTTAATCATTATAGTCTAGTAGACTGCAAACAAATTTCGAATGAAATCGAAACCGCAATACTATATATGGAAGGGTTATATAAACCGTGGGAATATGCTGCAAGTATCGGTGCAACAGGGTTACATCCTCATTATATTGCCGCTAGAAAAGAAATTATTACACAGGCTCAAAGCAGTGGAATAGCTGTAAGACCTTTTACAGTAAATGAAAAACAGATAATGAAACAGCTTATTGAAAGTGGCTGCACAGCGTTTATTACTGACTATCCCGAACTTGCTGTGTCATTACGTGAGGAATAAGAAAAGAGAGTGGATCGCTCAAATGATCCACTTTCTATCTTAACATTTTTCCTCATATTTTTATGGTATTTATTATTAGAACAACACTTATTTTCACTTCTACTTATTTCTTCGAAAACCTTTTTTGAACCTTATTACGCTTCCGATCTCGATAAAAGATAAAACCTGCTACAAAACTTAACCCACCTAGAAATAAAATCAGTCCAATTAAAAACTGTAACCATAAATATGGAATTGGATAATGGAGAAATCCAAATGTCATATCACGCATTAGCTTAATGCCATATACCGCAAGCGCAGCAGGAATGACCATAATTAGTAGTGCAATTATTCGTGACATATTCATAAAATTCCTTTCATTTACTCAAATTAATTGTCTGTTTCTCTTTCACGTTTGTCAAGAAAAATTCTATACGCTATGATAGAGGTGTGCAATTTTTTGCAAAGTCCTTAATAATGAATGTTTAATACATGTTAATAGATGAAAGTGTTTTAAGTGCGGTAGAAAATAAGGGGGAAAAATAAGGTGAAACGGGTCATAATTATTGGTGCAAATAATGACGGTAAAGAGCTATTAGAACTTTTATCGACGTTAAATGGTTTTGAAATTGTTGCAATAGTTGATAAAAATGAACATTCTGTCGGAAAGAAGCTAGCTCGAAAGTTAAATATAGAAATTAGTACAGATTGGCGAACGTATAAAGATCATTATGTAGACTTTATTATTGATACAACTGGAAGTAAGGAAATTACTGAACAGTTAATGCTTGAGAAGAAGAGGAATGTAACAATTATCCCAAAAGAAACGGCGATGCTTATACGGGATGTATTAAATACGAGAAAGGCGATTTTTGGCAGTCTTGAAAAAAAGGAGCATTTTCAGCAACTAATTTTTGACTCCATTCATGATGGGATGATTGTTATTGATATAGAGGAAAAGATTATTCTTTTTAATAAAAAAGCAGAACTTATTACTGGAGTACTTCGAGAAGGAATTCTTAAAAAAAAGGTATCAGCAGTATTTCCATCAAGTAAGCTTGTTAAAATTCTTACTAGTCGGGAAGTTGAGGTAAATGAGGAGCAAGTATTAGATAACGGAAAAAAAATTATTTCTACAAGAATACCGTTAATTGATAAATCAGGTAATCTCTTAGGTGCTCTTGAGATATTTAAAGAAATGAAGGATGTCGTTCAATTAGCGGGAGATGTAACGAATTTAAATTTTAATCATATGATTCTAAAAGCAATTATAGAATCTTCTGCTGAGGGGATTTCAGTAGTAGACGAAGAGGGAGAAGTTTATTTAATAAATAATGTCTTCAAGAAGCTTGCGAATCTTTCAAATGAAAATGTTATTGGAAAACCTTTAATAGATGAAATATTCGATGGGGAAAATGTTCATAAGAAGGTATTTCAAACTAGACGTCCAGTAAGAGACGTAAGAAAAATTGGACAAGATCAGAAAGAGGTTCTAGTTAATGTAACTCCTGTAATCGTTGATGGCAAATTAAAGGGGAGTGTAGGGGTATTTCGTGATTTATCATTGCAGCAGAACTGTGAAAATGAATTAAATCGTGCTAGACAAATTATTCGCAGTCTTGAATCAAAGTACTCATTTGCTGACATTATTGGTGAAAGTGAAGAGATGAAATTAGCAATTGAACAAGCAAAATTTGCTGCAAAAACTCCCGTAACAATTCTTTTAAGAGGTGAGAAGGGGACAGAGAAAGATAGGTTTGCTTATGCGATACATAATGAAAGCGTGCGAAAGTATAACAAATTTATGCGGATAAACTGTGCAGCTTTTGATGAAAAATCACTGGAAAGGGAGCTCTTTGGTTATGAAGAGGATAGTCTAAATCGCTTAGAGACGACTGAAAATAAAGGAGTATTTGAGCTAGCTAATAATGGAACGGTCTTTTTAGATGAAGTTGGGGAATTATCAGTTGAGATGCAGTTGAAATTATTAAAATTTATTCAGAACAATACGATCGTTAAAGTTGGAGGCGATATACCAATACAAGTAAACGTTCGAATCATCGCGGCAACTAATTTAAATATTGAAAAGGCAATGGCTGAAGGGAATTTTCGTGAAGATTTATATTACAAATTAACCCGTTATCCAATTTCAATACCTTCATTAAGAGAGAGAAAAGAAGATTTACCTGCCTTATGTCATTGGTTTATTAAACTAATTAATCAAGAAAGTGGTCGAAGGATTCATTGTATATCAAATAAAGCAATGAAGCATTTAATGAGCTATAATTGGCCTGGTAATACCCGTGAACTCGAAAATATTCTTTCTAGAATCGTTTTATTTATGGAACCACAGGAAACAACAATATATGATAAACATCTTAATGTGATTCAAGGGCTTATAAATAGTAATCCCCCTAGAGAACATGAAAGTGTCGAATACGAGAATGAAACCTTAGCTGAAGCAATTGAACGTGTCGAAGCGGAAGTAATAAAAAAGTCGTTAATATTACATGAGTATAATCGAACAAAAACAGCAAAAGCTTTAGGTATATCGTTAAGGAATTTATATTACAAAATGGAAAAGTATCAACTTGCAAATAATAGCATGGATTGATAATGAAATTTGCAAAAATGTGCAAATTCGTTATATGATAGTAAGAGAGCTAAGTTTAGGGAATCTAAAAAGTTTTTTTCTTCTTAGTTATTTATGATGAAATTTAGCTAGAAATAAGTATTTAAAAAACATCAAGTATCAGCTTGAATAAACGAATACTTCTTAAATGGAAGGAACCGTGATTTCATGAATTTTGAAAAACTGCTGAATCATATAACAGAAATAAATGGGAGAGTTGTTGCTGTTGCTGCTGCGGAACATGAGGAAGTAATCGAAGCAGTGAAAGAAGCAGTTTTAAGAAAGCTAGCAAAGTTTATCCTTTTCGGTAACAAGGAAAAAATCGATAAACTTTTGCGCTTAAAAGGAATTAAAAACGACAATATTCAAGTTATTCATACTCAAACAAAGGAAGAGGCTGCAGAGTTAGCAGTGAAGTCTGTTCATAATGATGAGGCAACTATTCTTATGAAAGGGATGGTGTCGTCAGCTACTTTGTTAAAAGCAGTATTGAATAAAGAATATGGATTAAGAACAAAACGGGTTTTATCACATGTTGCTATTTTTGAAATACCTGGTTTTTCGAAGAGCATGATCGTAACAGATGCTGCTATGAATATACATCCCAATTTAGAGAAAAAACAGCAAATTATTGAAAATGCTGTAGATATGGCAAAGTCAATAGGGGTAAATAATCCAAAAGTTGCTGTATTGGCGGCAATTGAAAATGTAAATCCGGCAATGGAAGTAACACTTGATGCTGCCTCACTAACACTTATGAACAAAAGGGGACAAATTAAAGATTGTATTATTGATGGTCCACTTGCCCTTGATAACGCAGTTTCAACTATTGCTGCAAAACAGAAAGGGATAGATAGTGAAGTTGCAGGAAATGCTGATATTTTACTAGTACCTACGATTGAGGCAGGAAACATACTCTATAAATCGTTAATTTATTTTGCTAAGGCAAAGGTAGGATCTGTTATTGCTGGAGCTAAAGCACCAATTGTTTTGACTAGTCGTTCAGATTCTGCAGAATGTAAGCTATATTCATTAGCATTAGCAATTTGTTCATCTAAATAATTTAGCAATTGTAATTAGGAGGAAGACATCTTGGAGATTTTCAACTATATGGAAAACTTTGATTATGAACAATTGGTATTTTGTCAGGATAAACAATCTGGATTAAAGGCAATAATTGCGATTCACGATACTACCTTAGGACCAGCATTAGGTGGTACTAGAATGTGGATGTATGAATCAGAGGAAGCTGCAATTGAGGATGCTTTACGATTAGCAAGAGGGATGACCTATAAAAATGCTGTTGCTGGTTTAAATTTAGGTGGAGGAAAGACAGTTATTATCGGTGACCCAAAAAAGGATAAGAATGAAGAAATGTTTCGCGCTTTTGGAAGATATATTCAAGGGTTGAATGGTCGTTACATTACTGCTGAGGATGTTGGGACAACTGTTGAAGACATGGATATTATTCATGAGGAAACAGATTACGTAACAGGGATTTCACCGGCATTTGGTTCCTCAGGAAACCCATCTCCAGTAACAGCATACGGAGTTTATCGTGGAATGAAGGCGGCAGCAAAAGAAGCATTTGGAACAGATTCACTGACGAATAAAAAGGTTGCCATTCAAGGTGTAGGGAATGTTGCCTACCATCTTTGTAAATATTTGCATGAAGAAGGAGCAAAGTTAATCGTCACAGATATTAATAAAGAGGCTATTCAACGTGCAGTTAATGCTTTTCAAGCAGAAGCTGTAGAACCGAATGAAATTTATTCTGTAGATAGTGATATTTTTGCTCCATGTGCACTAGGAGCAGTTTTAATTGATGTGACGATACCGCAATTAAAAGCTTCGGTCATCGCTGGAGCAGCAAATAATCAATTAAAAGAACCTAGACATGGAGAAATCATCCATCAAAAAGGAATTGTTTATGCTCCAGATTATGTAATAAATGCTGGCGGAGTTATTAATGTTGCTGATGAGCTTTACGGATACAATAGGGAGCGTGCTTTAAAAAAAGTTGAAAATATCTACAATAATATTGAATCAGTTATTGAAATTTCAAAGCGTGATCAGATTCCAACCTCTCAGGCAGCAGACAGACTTGCTGAAGAACGAATTGCAAAAATGAAAAATTCGCGAAGTCAGTTTTTATTAGAGGGAAAACATATATTAAATCGAAAATAAACGATATCGTGTGCTTTGACTTAATGAACCCCCCGTAATTACTTCATAGGAAGTTTGGGGGGCAGACTCAATCTTAGGTATATACATAAAAGATAGAAATATAGAGTGATTTTTCAGGAAAAGCATAGGCGGAGGTTTAATGTAATTGATTAATGAATATCGAATTCTCGTACTTAATCCTGGTTCTACCTCAACTAAGATAGGTGTTTTTGATAATGAACGGGCTGTATTTGAGAGAAATATCCGTCATGATAGAGAAAAATTAAAAATATTCCCGAATATTATTGACCAATATGAATTTCGGAAACAGACTATTTTAGAAATCTTAGATGAGGAAAGTATTAATATTTCTAAGATTGATGCCGTTTGTGGTCGGGGAGGTCTTCTTCGGCCAATTGAAGGAGGAACGTACATCGTAAATGAGTTAATGCTTGAGGATTTAAAAAATGGCTTTGCAGGACAACATGCATCTAACTTAGGCGGTATTATTGCTTTTGAGATTGCATCAGGCTTAAATATTCCTGCATACATAGTTGATCCAGTTGTCGTTGATGAGATGGAGGAAATTGCTAAAATTTCTGGACTTCCGGCAATAAAAAGAAGAAGTATTTTTCATGCATTAAATCAAAAGGCTGTTGCAAGGCGTGTTGCATCTGATTTTAACAAGAAATATGAAGACATGAATATTATTGTAACCCATATGGGTGGTGGGATAACGATTGGGGCTCATCGAAAGGGAAGAGTTATTGATGTAAATAATGGATTACATGGTGATGGCCCTTTTAGTCCTGAGCGTGCGGGATCGCTTCCAACAGGAGACCTCGTCTCAATGTGTTATTCAGGTGAATATTTGCGAGATGAAATGATGAAAAAGCTAATTGGACAAGGTGGTTTAGTAGGATATTTGGGGACTAATGATGCCATAAAGGTTGAGGAAATGGTCGAGGAAGGAAATCAAAAGGCAATACTCATCTATTCAGCAATGGCTTATCAAATTGCAAAGGAAATTGGTGCAGCTAGTGCTGTATTAAAAGGGAATGTTGATGCAATTGTTTTAACTGGTAGCCTCGCATATGGGAAAAAAATTGTACGTGATATTGCTACATATGTTGATTGGATTGCGGATGTGCTAGTTTATCCAGGAGAAAATGAGCTTCAAGCTCTTGCAGAAGGAGCGCTCCGTGTTTTGAGAGATGAGGAAGAGGCAAAAAATTATCCATCTTAACAAGTGAATGGCAACCCTGAGTTTTTGTGATGACATACAATGCAAAAGCAAAGTAAGGATATTTTTTGCGAATAACTTTATAGAATACAAATAAATGCTTAAAGGAGGCACCCTATTTGGCAACAGAGTATGATTTAGTCATTTTAGGTGGAGGAACAGGTGGTTATGTTGCTGCAATTCGTGCATCACAGCTTGGCCTAAAAACAGCGATAGTTGAAAAGAATAAGCTCGGAGGAACTTGCTTGCATAAAGGGTGCATACCAAGTAAAGCACTTTTAAGAAGTGCTGAGGTATATGCAACAACAAAAAACAGTAGTGAATTCGGGATAGAGTCATCAAACGTAAAATTAAACTTTCATAATGTGCAAGAGCGAAAAAGAAAGATAATCAATCAACTTCATACTGGTGTAGAGCAATTAATAAAAAAGGGGAAAATTGATGTCTATGAAGGGATTGGTCGAATACTTGGACCATCTATCTTTTCACCTATGCCTGGTACGATTTCAGTAGAAATGAATAATGGACTTGAAAATGAAATGTTACTTCCACGTAATGTTATTATTGCTACAGGATCTCGCCCACGTCTTTTACCAGGACTCGAAAATGAGAGCGAATTTGTTTTAACTTCTGAAGAAGCATTAGAGCTAACAGCATTGCCAAAATCTATCATTATTATCGGTGGAGGTGTAATCGGTATCGAGTGGGCATCAATGTTATCGGACTATGATGTACAAGTTACGGTTATAGAGTACGATGAGCGAATTTTACCAACTGAAGATAGAGACATTTCAAGAGAAATGGAAAGGTTGTTAAAAAAGAAAGGAATTACCGTAATAACAAGTGCAAAGGTGCTGTCTGAATCGATTGAAAAGGATGCGAATAATACCGTTACATTAAAGGCAGTTTGTAATGGAACAGAAAAGGCTTTTTCTGCAGAAAAAATCCTAGTGTCTGTTGGCAGACAAGCGAATACGGAAGGTATAGGTTTAGAAAACACGGAAATAAAGATAGAAAACGGGTTTATCCAAACTAATGAATTTTATCAGACAAAAGAATCTCATATATATGCTATCGGAGATGTTATTGGCGGTTTACAGCTAGCACATGTTGCATCACGTGAAGGAATTGTCGCTGTTGAACATATTGCAAATGAGAAGACATATCCGGTCGATGACAAGCTTGTACCTAAATGTATCTACAGTTCACCTGAAATTGCTAGTGTAGGATATACCGAGGAAGAAGCAAAAAAATCTGGATTTAAAACTAAGGTTGCTAAGTTTCCGTTTAAAGCAATTGGAAAAGCCCTTATTTTCGGTAACTCAGAAGGGTTTGTTAAACTAGTTGTAGATGAAGAAACCGAGGATTTGTTAGGTGTACATATGATTGGACCACATGTTACAGATTTAATTTCTGAAGGAGCACTTGCACGTGTCCTTGATGCGACGCCATGGGAAATCTCCCAAACGATTCATCCTCATCCATCTTTATCTGAAATTTTTGGAGAAGTTGCACTCGGGGTGAATGGAAAAGCCCTTCATTTTTAGTTAGTTAACTTAAATTGTTTTAAATTTAATGGGATAAATAGATTGTTCATTAAGATAGTTTGAAAATTAGGAGGTTACTATTATGGTTGAAAATCGTCATCAATCGCTAGGTCTTTCAGATGAAGATGTGTTAAATATGTATGAAGTTATGGTTTTGTCTAGAAAGATTGATGAGCGTATGTGGTTGTTAAATCGTGCTGGAAAGATTCCATTTGTTGTTTCATGTCAGGGACAAGAGGCGGCCCAAGTAGGAGCAGCTTTTGCGTTAGATAGGGAAAAAGACTATGTGCTTCCTTACTATCGGGATATTGGAGTGGTTTTAGCATTTGGTATGACAGCAAGGGATTTAATGCTATCAAGTTATGCAAAGGCTGAGGATCCAAATTCAGGCGGCAGACAAATGCCTGGTCATTTCGGACAAAAGAAAAATCGGATTGTAACCGGCTCGTCCCCAGTTACGACACAAGTGCCACATGCAGTTGGAATTGCATTAGCAGGTAAAATGAACAAGGAAAATATTGTTTCGTTTGTAACGTTTGGAGAAGGATCATCAAATCAAGGTGATTTTCATGAAGGTGCCAACTTTGCGGCAGTACATAAATTACCTGTTATTTTAATGTGTGAAAATAATAAATATGCAATATCGGTCCCATATAATAAACAAGTTGCCTGTGTAAATATATCTGATCGAGCAATTGGTTATGGAATGCCAGGAATAACAGTAAATGGGAATGATCCACTAGAAGTATATGCTGCTGTAAAAGAAGCTGCAGATAGAGGGAGACGTGGTGATGGCCCTACTTTAATTGAAACAGTAACATATCGTTTAACTGCTCATTCTAGTGATGATGATGATCGTGTTTACCGCGAAGCTGAAGAGTTAGAAGAAGCAAAACAAAATGACCCAATTAATAGTTTTTCAACATACTTAAAGGAAACAGGTGTATTAACAGAGGAAATAGAAGAAACAATTGTTCAAAAAGTAAGCAAAATTATCGATGATGCGACAGAATATGCTGAAGCTGCTCCATATCCGGAACCAGAACAGACATTGAAGTTTGTATATGCAGAAGAGTAAGGGGGAATAAAAATGGCGATCATTTCATATTTAAATGCCATTACTTTAGCAATGCGTGAAGAAATGGAACGTGATGAAAAAGTATTTATATTAGGGGAAGATGTTGGGAAAAAGGGCGGTGTATTTAAAGCGACGGAAGGGTTATATGATAAGTTTGGTGAAGAACGAGTGATGGATACACCATTAGCAGAATCTGCAATAGCGGGAGTAGGGATTGGAGCTGCAATGTATGGCATGAGACCAATTGCAGAAATGCAATTTGCTGATTTTATTATGCCCGCAGTTAATCAAATTATTTCAGAAGCAGCAAAAATCCGTTACAGATCTAATAATGACTGGAATTGCCCAATAACAATTCGGGCCCCTTATGGTGGAGGTGTACATGGTGCACTTTATCATTCACAATCTGTTGAAGCGATTTTTGCAAATCAACCAGGTCTAAAAATTGTCATCCCCTCAACACCATATGATGCAAAAGGACTGTTAAAAGCGGCAATACGCGACGACGATCCAGTACTGTTTTTTGAGCATAAACGTGCATACCGTTTATTAAAAGGTGAAGTCCCTGAAGATGATTATGTTTTACCTATTGGAAAAGCAGATGTGAAGCTTGAAGGTGAAGATATAACAGTTATTACTTATGGATTATCTGTTCATTTTGCTCTTCAAGCCGCTGAAAGATTGGCTAATGACGGGATTTCAGCACATATATTAGATTTAAGAACAATTTATCCTTTAGATAAACAAGCAATAATCGACGCTGCTTCAAAGACAGGTAAGGTATTGTTAATTACTGAGGATAATAAGGAAGGTAGTATTATCGGTGAAGTAGCAGCAATTATTGCTGAAAATTGCTTGTTTGATTTAGATGCTCCGATTATGAGATTAGCTGGACCAGATGTCCCAGCAATGCCATTTTCACCATCAATGGAAAAATATTTTTTAATTAATCCGGATAAAGTGGAAGAAGCAATGCGTAAGCTTGCTGAATTTTAATGGACTTAGCGAGTTAAACATATAATGTAAAAAACACTAGACATCGATTAGTGACATTACTTTTTCCATGTATATGGATAGCTTGTTAATCTAGGAGGTTACATAGTGGCGATAGAACAAATTAAAATGCCCCAATTAGGTGAAAGTGTTACAGAAGGAACTATCAGCAATTGGCTTGTATCGATAGGTGATAAAGTGAATAAGTACGAACCACTTGCAGAAGTTACAACAGATAAAGTAAATGCTGAAATTCCATCATCTTTTTCAGGGATTATTAAAGAACTTATAGCAGAAGAAGGGCAAACATTAGCTGTAGGTGAAATTATTTGTACGATTGAAGTAGAGGAAGACGAACCCAAAAAGGTAGAAGTCGATAAATTAGCTGCAAATAAAAGTATTTCTTCAAACAGTGAGCCTTCTTCTCACGATAAGGATGACTCAAATAAAAAAAGGTATTCTCCAGCAGTTTTAAGAATAGCTCAGGAACATGAGATTAATTTAGATTTAGTGAATGGAACAGGTGCTGGTGGTCGAATTACGAGAAAAGATCTTATGAATTTTATTGAAAGTGGTGCAATTGAGGAGCAACAAAATCGTAAACCGGTTATTGAGCAGCCGAGCAATCAAGCGATTGAGTTACCTAAAACGCAAACACCTCGCATACATCAAGGAGATATCGAAATACCGGTTACAGCGGTTCGTAAGACGATAGCAGCAAATATGGTACGTAGCAAGCATGAAGCGCCTCATGCTTGGATGATGATTGAGGTAGATGTAACAAATCTAGTAGAGTATCGTAATAAGGTTAAGAATGAGTTTAAGAAAAAAGAAGGCTATAACCTAACATTTTTCCCATTTTTCCTTAAAGCTGTCGCAAAAGCATTAAAGGAATTCCCGCAAATTAATTCAATGTGGGCAGGGGACAAAATTATACAACGAAATGAAATTAATATCTCAATTGCGGTAGCAACAGATGATTCGTTATTTGTTCCGGTAATTAAGGCAGTTGACGAAAAGACAATTAAAGGAATTGCTCGAGACATTACAGAACTTGCTGCAAAGGTCCGTAGTGGGAAAATTAGTATAGAGGATATGCAGGGAGGAACCTTTACAGTAAATAACACAGGTTCATTTGGTTCTGTTCAATCAATGGGGATTATTAACCATCCTCAAGCAGCGATTTTACAGGTTGAAACGATTGTAAAAAGACCTGTTGTTATCAATGGGATGATCGCCATCCGTGATATGGTTAATCTTTGTTTATCTCTCGACCATCGGGTTTTAGACGGAGTCATTTGTGGACGATTCTTAGCACGGGTAAAAGAAATATTAGAATCGACTTCAGATGAAAATACTTCCATCTATTAATAATGATAGTCCAATGATATAGAGTCTGATTCATAACGATCAAAGCATTTTATAGATCGGTTATGAGTTAGACTCTTTTTATTTTAAGTTTGCTTTTAGTCATTATTTTAGACAAACTAATAAAACATACATTTGCTTCTTTCTCCTGCATAAAATCTATGATAAGAATAGATTTCTGCCATAAGGGGGTGAACTTCCAAAATGGAAGTGAAGCACAATCATTCAGAGGAAAAAGGGAAAAGGAAACTGTGGGAAGAAGAGGCAATAAAGGCATTGAAAGATAGACCTTTTGAAGCTCTTTATTCATCAACCTATGAAGGGATTAAGATTGAACCAATCTATACAACTATACAAAATGTCCAATATTGGACAGAAAACAGTTACTATCGGGCAAATAATTGTTGGAAATGTAGTCAGGAAATTAAAGGTGAAACTAGTGAAGAGCTAAGTAAACAGGTCAGATATGCAATTGAGAGGGGACAGAACTCCTTTTATTTTAAAAATCTTCAAATTCATGATATGAAGGGTGTAGAAAAAGCTTTCGGCCAAATTGATATAAGTAAAAGCTCATTTTTAATTGATGTTGGTTCAAAACAGGAATTAATGCCACTATTGTTTCAATATTTTAACGGAAAGAAACATGATAAAGAACCAATTGGAACAATTGCGTTTGACCCATTTGAAGAGGTTCTGTTAAAGAAAGAAATTTCCATTTCACTATCCGATAAATATGATTATTTAGCCGAAGCAATGAACTGGTGTGAAGAGAATCATTGTCAGATTCGCTGCTTATTAATTAAGGGCAATAATTTCCATGAAGCAGGTGCAACTTCATTGCAGGAATTAGTTTTTACTTTTTCACAAGCACTGGATATTATAAATGAGCTTTTGAATCGTGGAGTGTCTTTAACAACAATCGCCAAAAATACAGTGATATCCTTTGCAATTGGTTCTCAATTTTTTATGGAAATAGCAAAGTTCCGAGCTGCAAAGCATATTTGGGGATCACTATTATCTGCAATTGGAGATAGAAACGGAGATGATCCTCTTTATCTTCATGCAATTACATCTAACTTTAATAAAGCTGCTTTTGACATTCATATGAATCTTCTCCGAACTACGACTGAAGGCTTTTCCGCAGTTGCTGCAGGCGTAGATGAATTAACGATTACCCCATTTGATTATGTTTCACAAAAGCAAGACGATCTTGCAGGAAGAATTGCGAGAAATATCCATTTTATTTTTCAAGAAGAGAATCATTTATCTAAAGTAGTAGACCCAGCTAGTGGTTCATACTACATTGAATCATTAACAAATGAATTAGCTAATCATGCTTGGGAGGAAATAAAAAAAATAGATAAAAATGGTGGGTTTTACACTGCACTTGAAAAGGGCATACCACAAAATGAGCTAAAAAGGACATTTGCAAAGAGACAAATTGATATAAATCAACAGAAAACAACAATAATAGGTGTAAATAAATTTATTGAGCTTGCTCCAATACAAAAAAAAGAAGAACGAGAAAAGAGAAAAGTGAAAAAAATAAATAAAATCATGAGTAAGCAGGTTACTACTTTTCGAGAAGTAATTCAATTTGTAGAAGAAAAAAATGTTGTCCCAAAACTTCTTCCAAAGATTCAAGCAAATCAAATACAAATATTACAGCATACTCGTTTAATTGAACACTTTGAGAGGCTAAGATTTGCTGCAGAAGACCATTTTCAAAGATTTGGACACTATCCAAAGGTGGATGTTATGCAATTTGGAGAGTTAAGAGATTATAAGTCTCGATTTGAATTTGTTGTAAATTTACTCGCTTCTGGTGGGATTGAAGCAAATGTAATCCGCGATTTTGAAAGGGAGTATTTGGTTAATATTGTCATATTATGTGGTTCTGATAAAGAATATCAAAAGATGAATGAAAATTCTGTTGCGAAACTTTTAAAGTGTAAAACAAAGGAAATTTATTATGTAGGAACAAACAAGGTTGCAGGAGAATTAAAGGGCTTACAACGATTTCGTATGCTTTCAGAATCTACTGATGCTTATATATTTCTTAAAAGATTGCATCAATTATTGGGGGTAACTCTAAATGAAGCGACGTGATCTAGCAAATGCTAAGCTAATTAAAATGGTCCCTATAGGAAAAACAAAGTCAATCTTTCAAACAAATGAACAGATACCGATTGATAATCATTATACAAATGAGAATCTTAAAACGGCTGAACACATAGGTACGTATCCTGGAATAACCCCTTTTTTACGAGGACCATATGCAACGATGTACATTAATAGGCCATGGACAATCAGGCAATATGCTGGGTTTTCTACAGCAGAAGAAAGCAATGAATTTTACAAAAAAAATCTTGCCAATGGTCAAAAAGGACTGTCAGTAGCTTTTGATTTACCGACACATCGTGGCTATGATTCCGATCACCCTCGCGTATTTAGCGATGTAGGGAAAGCTGGAGTAGCAATCGATTCTATTATGGATATGAAGCAATTATTCGAAGGAATTCCATTAGACGAAATGTCAGTTTCTATGACAATGAATGGAGCAGTTTTACCAATTATGGCGTTTTATATTGTAACAGCTGAGGAGCAAGGAGTGGCTAAGCATAAATTAACAGGGACTATCCAAAATGATATTTTAAAAGAATATATGGTACGTAATACGTATATTTACCCACCAGAAACTTCAATGAGAATTATTCGAGATATTATCGGATATACGGCAAAACATATGCCGAAATTTAATAGCATTAGCATCTCAGGCTATCATATGCAGGAGGCAGGTGCACCGGCTGATTTAGAGTTAGCCTATACACTGGCAAATGGGATTGAGTATATAAGAACTGGATTAAGGGCTGGGCTCCATATTGATCAATTTGCTCCTAGATTATCATTTTTCTGGGCAATTGGAATGAATTATTTCATGGAAGTTGCAAAACTAAGAGCTGGAAGATACTTATGGTCTAAGTTGGTTAAGCAATTTCATCCTGAAAACGAGAAATCTCTCATGTTGCGTGCTCATAGTCAAACATCAGGCTGGAGTTTAACTGAGCAGGATCCATTTAATAATATTGTAAGAACATGTATGGAGGCACATGCAGCAGTTATGGGACATACGCAGTCACTTCACACGAATGCACTGGATGAGGCTATTGCTTTACCTACTGAATTTTCCGCCAGAATCGCGCGCAATACCCAATTGTATTTACAAGAGGAAACTGGCATAACTAGTGTTATTGACCCTTGGGGTGGTTCTTATTATGTAGAGTCATTAACAAAATCATTAATTGAACGGGCAAACTCTCATATTAGTGAAATTGAATCACTTGGTGGTATGACAAAGGCGATTGAAATGGGGCTTCCCAAAATGAGGATTGAGGAAGCAGCCGCAAGAAGACAAGCTAAAATTGATTCCGGAAAAGAATTGATTATCGGTGTTAATAAATTTAGGTTACCCAATGAAGAACCCCTCAATATCCTAACAATTGATCAACAAGAAGTTAGAAATAAACAAATCGAAAAGCTAAATCATTTAAAAAAGAGTCGTAATTCAAAACTTGTTGAAGAGGCGTTAAATGCAATTACGAAAGCAGCAGCATCTGAGAATGGAAATCTTCTTGAACTAGCAATTGAAGCAGCTCGAAAACGGGCAACATTAGGTGAAATATCATTAGCAATTGAAAAGGTTAGTAAACGTCATCGAGCTGTTATTCGTTCGATAAGTGGTATCTATCAAAGTGAATATGATAATGAAGAAGATATAAGAAAAGTTAGGGATAAAATCGATTTATTTTATGAACTAGAAGGTAGAAGGCCAAGAATATTAATAGCTAAAATGGGTCAGGATGGTCATGATCGTGGTGCGAAGGTCGTTGCAACAGCATATGCAGATTTAGGCTTTGATGTAGATATCGGTCCCCTCTTTCAGACACCCGAAGAGACTGCACGACAAGCAGTTGAAAATGATGTTCATATAATCGGGATGAGTTCGTTAGCTGCGGGACATAAGACATTATTGCATCAGCTAAAAAGCGAATTAAGAAAGCAAGGGCGAGATGACATTATTGTAATTGTTGGTGGAGTGATACCTTATAAGGATTATGAAGAATTACTAGAAATGGGAGCCGCTGAAATTTTTGGACCTGGAACGATTTTACCGATAGCAGCATTGAAAATTATCGATCGATTATTTGAAATGTTTGGTTATGAGGGTTAAGCATGGAGGATTATAGATTAAAAAATCGTGATTTAGAGGTTAAGGATTTTATTGAAGGCATTTTAAACGGCAATCGCGTTTTGTTAGCAAAAGCAATTACACTAGTAGAAAGCAATAATAGTAAACATTTTCTAAAGGCGCAAAAAATTATCGAAATATTGCTGTCACAAAAAAAGGAATCTATTCGGATCGGGATTACCGGGATACCAGGAGTAGGGAAAAGTACATTTATTGATACATTTGGTTGTTTTTTATGCAATATGGGATATCGTGTTGCCGTACTTGCAATTGACCCAAGCAGCCAAGTTTCCAAAGGAAGCATAATGGGTGACAAAACACGAATGGAACGATTAGCAAAACATCCAAATTCTTTTATTAGACCATCTCCATCTGGGGGGAATTTAGGCGGAGTAAATCGAAAAACGAGAGAAACAATTATTTTATGTGAAGCTGCTGGCTATGATGTCATTTTAGTAGAAACGATGGGTGTTGGGCAAGCGGAGTATGTTGTGAGAGAAATGGTTGATTTCTTCTTACTTCTAGTTATAACTGGCGCTGGAGATGATCTTCAGAGAATAAAAAGAGGCATTATGGAACTACCAGATTTAATTGTTGTTCATAAGGCAGATGGAGAAAATTTGGAAAAAGCAATCATGACAATGCATGAGTACAATCAGATGCTTCGTTATATTACTCCATATACGTTAGGATGGACTCCACAAGCTGTAAATGCTTCTTCAATAAACGAAACAGGTATTGATGAAATATGGAACATAATTAATAAATTTGAAAGATATACAAAAGAATCGAATATTTTTGATAAAAGACGTGATGAACAAAAATGGAATTGGCTTCATGATTTAATAAAACAAGAACTTTCTGACCGTTTCTACCAGCATCCACAAGTTAAACAACAGCTCGAAATTTACGAAGAAAATATTATAAAGGGGAAGAAAAGTGTTTCTGCAAGTGCTCTTGAATTAATTAATCTTTTTTTATTTGATGCCAAATAAAGTATGATTTTATTGATAGTAAATTGAGAAAAGGAGTTTCTATTTGCTCAATCCGGTATAAGCTTGGTAAAATAAACATCATCATATAAAAGGAGATGTTCAACGTGAGTATGGATTTTAACATATTTATGAATGACGTTGTGCAGCAAGCTCGTAAGGAAATTGTTGCAGCAGGATATACTGAATTAAAAACGGCTGAAGAGGTAGATGAAGCACTTAATAAAAAAGGTACAACACTCGTGATGGTAAATAGTGTTTGTGGTTGTGCAGGAGGAATTGCTCGTCCAGCTGCTGCACATGCAATTCATTACGATAAGCGTCCAGATCAGCTTGTGACTGTATTTGCAGGTCAAGATAAAGAAGCTACAGCCCGCGCAAGAGAAATGTTTACTGGCTATCCACCTTCTTCACCATCTTTCGCATTATTAAAGGATGGTAAGTTAGTAAAAATGGTAGAACGTCATGAAATTGAAGGACATGATCCAATGTCAGTTGTTGCTAATCTACAATCTGCTTTTGAAGAGTATTGTGAAGAAGTATAAATTTAATAGGAAATAGGGGAAAGAGGCTAAGCCAAAATGATTTTGGTGCCTCTTTTTTATTTGTAAGAAAATCCAACAATAATATTGTAGTTTTCTATAATCTCATGTATGATTTGGTTCAATTATAGTGCTAATTAATACATATAAATAACATCTTTTTCGTAAAATAAAATAAGGAAGCGAGGATAAAAATTAGATTAGCTACCTTTTTTCAATATAATTAATTATCGAAATCTTTTAACAATTACATTTTTATGAATAAATATTGCATAAATATAAAGCTGTGTTAAAATACAAAATATCGAATAAAAATTAATTAAGTTTATACAAAATTTCTATTTATATAGTAGGAAATTATTGGAGGATATTATTATGAGAAAATTAAAAGTCTTTTTGACAAGTATTTTAATCATTGGATTATTAGCTGCTTGTGGCACAAATGCAGATGAATCTAATGAGCCAACATCTGGATCCAAAGATGGTGAAAAGAAAGTATTAAAAATGGCTACTTCTGCTGATTATCCACCTTTTGAATATGTCGATACTGCAAACGGTAGTGAATTTATCGGGTTTGATATTGATCTTGTAAAGGCATTAGCAGAAAAAACTGGTTACGAAATTGAAATCCAAGATATGGATTTTAACAGTTTAATTCCTGCACTTCAAGCAAAGCAAGTTGATTTGGTGCTAGCTGGAATGTCAAAAGATCCAAAACGTGAAAAAAATGTAGATTTCTCTGATGTTTATTTCACAGCTAAACATATGATTGTTTCATTAAAGGACAATGAAATTAAAAGCATCGATGAGCTAGAAGGCAAAACACTCGGTGTGCAATTAGGCTCAGTACAAGAAGAAAAGGCAAATGAACTTGCAGAGCAATATGACATAAAAATTGAAAATCGAAATAAAATCTCTGATTTAGTTCAAGAAATGAAATCAGGTAGAATTGATGTAGCAATTATCGAAGATTTAGTTGCTGAAGAATATTTTGAAAAAGATAAAGACTTAACAGGATTTACTCTTGAAGAAGAGGAAGAGGAAGGTTATGCAATTGCCTTCCAAAAGGATAGTGACATTAGAGACGAATTTAACAAAGCTCTTGGTGAAATGAAAGAAGCCGGTGAAATCGACGAGTTAGTTAAGAAATGGCTTGGTGGAGAATAATAATTTATCTTTTTTAGTGCCACTACATTATATATAATCCTCATCCCCACATGGTATATACGTTATACGTATACTATTATGTGGGGATACGTATGAGTAATTAGGTACAACGAACAACGATTTAGAAAATACTCTAAATCGAGTAAAATATATATTGTATTAATTTTAGAAGGGAATTAAAGATAGTATGGACATAAACTTTTCCTCAATCGTCCCATCAATACCTTTTATTTTGCAAGGTATTGGGGTTACGTTACAAATTGTCTTCCTATCGCTCATTATTGGTTTTGCATGGGGAATCATCCTTGCGTTATTGAAAATTAGCCGAATTAAACCTTTAATGTGGTTAGCGGATGCATATACATCTATTTTTAGAGGAACACCATTAGTTTTACAATTGTTAATTATTTACTTTGGGCTTCCACAAATTTTGGGGATTACGATTGATCCGTACCCTGCAGCAGTAGCGGCTTTTTCTTTAAACTCAGCTGCTTATATATCTGAAATTATTCGCGCTGGTATAAATGCGATCGATAAAGGCCAGACAGAAGCATCAATGGCACTAGGAGTTCCTTATTCAAAAATGATGAAGGATATTATTTTACCGCAAGCATTTAAAAATATTTTGCCTGCATTAATGAACGAATTCATTACATTAACAAAGGAATCTGCAATCGTTACTGTTATCGGTGTTCAGGATATAATGAGACGTGCTTACCAAGTAGGGGCAGATACGTATAACTATTTTGCGCCATTAATCTTTGCTGGACTCATTTACTATGTGTTGGTAATGGTTTTAACACTCCTAGGTAAAGGAATTGAAGGGAGAATGAAACGAAGTGATTAAAGTTGAAAATTTGCATAAGTCCTTTGGTAAGCTAGAAGTTTTAAAAGGGATTTCGACAACGATTTCTCAAGGTGAGGTTATCGCGATTATCGGTCCTTCAGGATCTGGTAAATCGACATTTCTTCGCTGCTTAAACTTACTTGAGAAGCCAACAGAGGGCAATGTATGGATTAATGGAGAAGAAATCACAGATCCTAAAACAGATATTGCAAAAGTTCGTCAAAATGTCGGAATGGTATTTCAACATTTCCATTTATTCCCACACAAAACGGTTTTGAATAATTTAACATATGCACCTATAACAGTTAATGGATTATCAAAACAAGAAGCGGAAGCTAAGGCGAAAGAATTGCTGCAAAAAGTTGGTTTAAGTGATAAAGCAAATGAATATCCAAATCGTCTTTCTGGTGGGCAGAAGCAACGTGTGGCAATCGCACGTGCTCTTGCAATGAATCCAGATGTTATTCTATTTGATGAGCCGACATCTGCCCTTGATCCAGAGATGGTTAAGGAAGTTCTTGAGGTAATGAAGGACTTGGCAGGATCTGGGATGACTATGGCAATTGTTACACATGAAATGGGTTTTGCTAAAGAAGTTGCGGATCGTGTGTTATTTTTAGATGGAGGAAAGCTTGTCGAAGATGCAAAGCCAAGTGAGTTCTTTATATCGCCTAAAACAAAACGTGCGCAAGATTTCCTTGAAAAAATGTTATAATAACAAAAAGGTGATCAATTGATCATCTTTTTTTATTAGGCTGTTTTCAAAAACTTTGTTGCTTTTAATTAGCCGTCGTTCTGGTTGATTTTCTTGTGCTGTACTGGCTTTTCGTTTGTGGGGCTGGTGAAACACTTGTTGAAAATTTAACTTACCCCAAGTATTGAGTAATCAGCTTTTACAAAGTTTAAGCATAAAAACAACATTATTTTAGAAAAAAGCCTTTCATAATTTTATCAGAATATAGAAGGATTAGAGGAGTTTATAAATGTTTAAAATTGGTTATCGAACAGTGAAAACTGCACTTGGGACGACGATTGCTGTCATGCTAGCACAGTTTCTTCAACTTGATAATTATGTTTCAGCAGGGATTATAACAATTTTATGTATTAAAATTACTAAGAAAAAATCATTACAAAGCTCTTGGGAAAGATTTCTTGCTTGTTCGATTGCGATTTTATTTTCATTCGTTTTCTTTGAAGGAATAATGTATCATCCGATTATTATCGGAGCCATGCTATTAGTGTTTATACCAACAACCGTTATAGTTAAAGCATCTGAAGGTATTGTGACTAGTACAGTTATTATTTTTCATTTATATAATTCAGGTGGAATTACATGGGAAGTCGTCACAAATGAGTTTCTTTTAATTTTAATCGGTATTGGAATTGCTCTGATCATGAATCTATATATGCCAAGTATGGAGCAAAAGCTTAAAAATTATCAAAAGGAAATTGAAGCGAACTTTGCTGCAATTTTTCAGGAAATTGAAGAATATCTTCTAGAAGACGACCGTGATTGGGATGGTCAGGAAATCATAAAAACTGCGGAATTGATAAATGAAGCGAAAACAATGGCATTCCGAGATGTCGAGAACCATTTTTTGCGCCATGAGAATACCTATTATCACTATTTTAAGATGAGAGAAAGACAATTTGAAATTATTGAAAGAATCATTCCTCTAGTCACATCGATCCATACATTGGTAGATCAGAGTCGAATGGTAGCAGCCTTTATTCATAATTTAAAGATGAATATACATCCTGGAAATACTGCACATAAATTTCTTGTTGAACTATTAGATATGAAGCAGACGTTTCAGGAAATGGAATTACCGAAGACGAGAGAAGAATTTGAAGTACGGGCAGCACTTTTACTATTTATAAAAGAAATGGAAGAGTATTTAATTATTAAAAGTCAATTTAAAGGAATGGATGCCTAATGTTGTTTAAATAGTATCCACATGAAAAAAGAGTCTTATTACAAGACTCTTTTTGGCATTTTAACATATACATATACAACATCTTGTATATTTGTTCTTCATAAACTAAACACCTTGATCACATCTATTTAAAACCACATAGATACTCCTGCCAATAATGTAGAGACAAGCATTATGCCAATCATGATATAAACAAAAAATTTCTGGGTTTTCCGAGACATATTTCTTCACTCCTTGTCCTATTATTTTAACGTGAAAGAAGTTTTTGAACAATAGTTTGTAGGTCGTTTCTCTATATAAACTGTTGTCAAACTCTAACTTTATATCTGATTAACAAGTACATTGTTATCTATTTACTTAATAAAGCTTGTTTGTTTTTGAAAATGACTGTTTTCGCAATTCTTCTTGCATTTTTAAAGTGTAGTCGTTCGGGAGGGGATTTCTTCGTACAGCATCCGCTTTCCGTGGGTGGGTAGTGTACCTCCACAGTGTTAACACCTGTTCAACATTATACAGGAGTCTTGCCATCAGCGCTCCAATCAATCCATATTGAGTTAAGGTTAAAAACAACAACCTATTGGAAAAGAGCTTTGAAAATTATAGGGGGAATGAAATGATGAATCAAATTGACCATATTGGCATTGTTGTTCGCTCAATTAAGAAAGCCTTACCATTTTATCAGGATATGTTGCAACTTACCTTTCTAGGATTTGAAGAGATTCCTTCGCAAAATGTGAAGGTAGCCTTTTTAAAAGCAGGTCATACAAAAATCGAGTTATTGGAATCCACTGATGATAATGGACCGATCGCTAAATTTCTTGAAAAAAGAGGAGAAGGTGTTCACCATATTGCATTTCAAGTGAAAGATATACAAGGGAAGCTAATTGGATTAAAAGAAAGAGGAATAGAGCTTATTGACGAATGTCCGCGAAATGGGGCTAATAAAACTCAAATTGCGTTTCTTCACCCGAAAGTTTCCAATCACGTATTAATTGAGTTATGTGAAAAGATAGGTCGTGATGAAGATGGCAGATGATATGTTTTTCAAAATAAATGAATTATATGATAAACGACGAGAAATTGAATTGGGTGGTGGGGATGAAAAAATTGCTAAGCAGCATGACAAAGGGAAATTAACAGCTAGAGAAAGAATTAACCTTCTCTTAGATGAAGATACTTTTGTGGAGTTGAATCCATTTATTCGTCATCGTTGTCATGACTTCGGCTTAAATGAAATTCATGGACCTGGTGATGGCGTAGTTACTGGGTTTGGAAAAATCAATGGCAGATCAATTTACTTATTTGCACAAGATTTTACTGTCTTCGGTGGTGCATTAGGTGAAATGCACGCATTGAAAATAGCAAATGTCATGGATTTAGCGGCAAAAAATAGAACACCTATCATAGGACTTAATGATTCGGGCGGAGCGAGAATTCAAGAAGGTGTGGTATCATTAGATGGTTATGGGAAAATTTTTTACCGTAATACAATATATTCAGGGGTTATTCCACAGATTTCTGTTATATTAGGACCATGTGCAGGTGGGGCCGTCTATTCTCCAGCAATTACAGATTTTGTTTTTATGGTTGAAAAGACTAGTCAAATGTTCATTACTGGTCCTAAGGTAATAAAAACCGTTACTGGTGAGTCGATTTCTTCTGAGAATCTAGGAGGAGCTTATGTGCATAATACAATTAGTGGTAATGCTCATTTTTCTGGAAGCTCCGAACAGGAAGTTTTAGCACAAGTTCGCATGTTATTAAGCTATTTACCGCAAAATAATGAAGAAAAACCACCTTCTCTTCCGTATCAAAAACAGGATGAGTATCGCAATGTTCTTGCGGAAATAATTCCAGGTGACTCATTAAAATCGTACGATGTTCGAAATATCATTAAGCATGTTGTTGATGCAGATTCCTTTATGGAAGTACAGAAAGATTTTGCAAAAAACATTGTTATTGGCTTTGCAAGAATAAAAGGAGAAGTCGTTGGACTGATATGTAACCAACCTAAATATTTAGCAGGCAGTCTTAATATAGATGCTTCTGATAAAGCAGCAAGATTTATACGTTTTTGTGATTCTTTCCAAATCCCGCTAATTACTTTTGAAGATGTCACCGGCTTTTTCCCTGGAATTAAACAGGAGCATGAAGGGATTATCCGCCATGGTGCGAAAATTTTATTTGCTTATTCAGAAGCAACAGTCCCAAAAATTACTGTTATTTTACGAAAAGCATACGGTGGTGCATATGTTGCGTTAAATAGCAAATCAATTGGTGCTGATTTAGTATTTGCGTGGCCATCTGCAGAAATTGCCGTTATGGGTCCTCATGGTGCAGCAAATATTATTTTTTCTAAAGAAATTCAAGCATCTAACAATCCTGAACAGACAAGAAGTGTTAAAATAGAAGAGTATCGTAGGAAATTTGCCACCCCATATATAGCAGCTAGTCATGGAATGGTCGATGATGTTATAGACCCTAGGGAAACAAGGATAAGGTTAATTCAGGCTTTAGACATGCTTCGTACTAAAAGGGAGGAAAGACCACGCAAAAAACATGGGAATATTCCTCTTTAGGCATGGAAAGTAAAAATTTGGAGGCGTTATACATATGGTTAATAAGCAACGATTACTAGATGAATTTTTAGAGCTCGTACAAATTGATTCAGAAACTAAATATGAAGCAAATATTGCAAAGGTACTTAAAGAAAAGTTTTCAACTCTTGGGTTACATGTTGTCGAGGATCAAACAACAGAAGTTACTGGTCATGGTGCAGGAAATTTGGTGTGTACATTAGATGCAACAAAAGGAGGCGTCGATACAATCTATTTCACTTCACATATGGATACAGTTGTCCCTGGTAATGGTATTAAGCCTAGTATTAAGGATGGATATGTGGTAACAGATGGCACTACAATTTTAGGTGCGGATGATAAAGCAGGCTTGGCAGCAATGTTGGAAGCAATTAAAACGATAAAAGAAAACAATTTGCAACATGGAAAAATTGAATTTGTTATTACTGTTGGCGAAGAATCAGGTTTAGTCGGTGCAAAAGCTTTGGATCCTTCATTGATGACAGCAAAATTCGGTTATGCTTTAGATAGTGATGGAAAAGTTGGAACGATTGTTGTTGCAGCACCGACGCAAGCTAAAGTAAAAGCGACTATATATGGAAAAACAGCCCATGCTGGAGTTGCTCCAGAGAAGGGTGTTTCAGCGATTACGATTGCTTCCAAAGCAATTTCTAAAATGCCTCTTGGAAGAATTGACCATGAAACTACTGCAAACATAGGAAGATTTGAAGGGGGTACTCAAACAAATATTGTTTGTGATTTAGTTCATATTCTTGCTGAAGCACGATCTTTAGTCCCTGAAAAAATGGAGCAGCAAGTACAGAAAATGAAGGATGCATTCGAAAGTGCTGCAGCTGAAATGGGAGGACGCGCTGAAATTGAAGTTGATGTCATGTATCCAGGTTTTAAATTTGGTGAGGGAGACCATGTAGTTGAAGTGGCGAAGCGTGCGGCTGAAAAAATTGGTCGTCAAAGTGAGCTTCAAACAAGTGGTGGTGGTAGTGATGCCAACGTAATTGCAGGAAATGGCATTCCTACTGTTAATCTCGCAGTTGGTTATGAGGATATTCATACAACAAATGAAAAAATGCCAATTGATGAACTTGAAAAAACGGCAGAATTAGTTGTGGCGATTATTCAAGAGGTTGCACAATAAGTTTTTAGAAGGAAGTAGGCTGTTAGCTTACTTCTTTTTATTAAATTTAAGCATAAATTTATTATCAAATTTTAGAAATCTTCTTCCATTTTTCAAGTTTATTACCACCTATACTTTTTCATAATTGAAAGAAAATAAGAGCGTATGGGGATATGATGAAAAAAAGGAGGGGTTTCTAATGATAATGAAAAAGGCTTCCCTGTTCATTACAGGAGCGTTAGTAGCAGGTTTGGTAGCATGTAACAATAATGAGGCAATGGATAATGGTAACAATACTCCAATTGGAACTCTAAATGTTGCTGATGATAATAACAGAACAATTTGGGATAATCGAAATGAATTCTACTCGAGGAATGTAGATACGAGGAATAATGGTGTGCCAAATGAGTTAGAAACAGCTCATCGAGATAAGGAAAACAACCGAGCTGATGATAATGATTTTGATCTTGTCCGAGACAATCGGAAAAATAATGATGATGGTTTTGAAATATCTAGTTCAAAAACAGATCTATCAAGTAAAGAATTCCCACATACAAGAGCAATTGTTGTTCAAGAAGCAAAATATAAGTATGAAAAATTAAATGCAAATCAAACTAATCAACATCAATATCGTCAATGGTTTGCACAACAGCCAGTACAGCAGCAACAGCAGCAACCAAGACAACAGCGACAAGAACAACAGCAACCAACTCAACAACAGCAACCAACTCAACAACAGCAACCAACTCAACAACAGCAACCAAATAACGCAACGGATCAGCAACAAAAAGCTGCTCCACAGACTCAAGGTGTTAGTCAAGCTGTTCAACAAGTAATTGATCTTACAAATGCTGAACGAAGAAGAAATGGTTTAGCAGACTTAAAAGCTGATACGAAATTAAGCGGAGTTGCTCAAAAGAAATCAGAAGATATGCAGCAAAACAATTACTTCTCTCATACAAGTCCGACATATGGTTCCCCATTTGATATGATGCGTGATTTTGGGGTAACGTATAAGACGGCTGGTGAAAACATCGCTCAAGGTCAACAAACTCCGCAACAAGTAGTACAAGCATGGATGAACAGCGAAGGTCACCGTAAAAATATTCTCAGCAGAGATTTTACTCATATTGGGGTAGGCTATGATTCAAATGGTCACCATTGGACGCAAATGTTTATTGGAAAATAGGCTATGTAACATGAAGAAGTAGATAAGCTTAATTATCTACTTCTTTTTAAGCTAAGAAAAGAAAACACCCTAGCTCGAAACTATTTTATATACTAATACGTCTAATTTTTTAGGGTTAAGAAATAATTAAGAAATGATTTATAAAAAAATTATGTATTTTTTATATAGTCATGGTACTCTTTAAATGATAGTAAAAATTGTATGAAATTGTTAACTTTATGATAAAGTACGGTGATGTTAATGTCTTCTAAGAAAGGTAATTATTTTGATGTTTCTTTAGTGTTTTTTTTGTTTTTGTTAATGATTTGCAGCTGTGTAACGATTTTTAGCGCACAAAAATATGCTCAATATGATGATAACTTTTTTTTGAAGCAGATTATTTGGTTCGTATTAGGGATTATTATTGCTTCTTGTATTTTTATTTTTGATTTTGAACAGATTAGTAAAGTGACACCATTTTTGTATGGATTTGGTCTTTTGTTACTTATTGGTATCTTAATAGCTCCTTCAACTCTTGTACCCGAAATAAATGGTGCAAAATCATGGTATGTAGTTCCGGGGATTGGCTCTATTCAACCATCTGAATATATGAAAATATTTTTAATTATGATGCTCGCTAATGTAACTAGTAAGCATTATGAAAGAGGAGATGGAGATTTTATTCTCTTATTAAAAATAGCTGCTGTATCATTACCACCTGTACTCTTGATTCTCCTTCAAAATGATTTTGGTTCATCGTTAGTAATGGTAGTTATTACAATCGCAGTCATCTTCTTATCAGGTATAAACTGGCGCTATATACTAGTTATCTTCATGTTAATCTTAACAACTGTTGGATGTCTAGTTGCTACTTTTATATATAATCCTGACTTTTTATTAAATATCTTTGGGGAATACCAATTAAATCGAATTTATTCGTGGCTCGATCCTTTTGAGCATGGAGAAGGAATAGGCTTTCAGTTAAAACAGTCGTTATTAGCAATTGGTTCTGGAATGATTGACGGAAAAGGTCTTCAGCAAAGTAATGTCTATACTCCGGAGGCTCATTCAGATTTTATTTTTACAATTGTTGCCGAGGAATTTGGCTTTATCGGGGCATCTGTTGTCATTTCATTGTATTTTTTAATCATTTATCGCATGCTTGGGATTGCTATGTATGTACGTAATACTTTATATGAATTTTATATATGTATTGGAATGGTAGCATTATTTACATTCCATACGTTTCAAAATATTGGGATGGTTACAGGGTTAATTCCAATCACTGGTATTCCATTGCTATTAATGAGTTACGGTGGTAGCTCAGTTATGGCTAGTATGCTAGGGATGGGATTAGTATTAAACGTTTCCTTGAAAAAGCGTGACTTTATGTTTTCAAGCGATAAATAGTAGGGAAGTATTCGAAACAACTTTTATACTATCTTTAATATACAAAAAAGCTGTCAAAGTGGGTAAGACCCATTAATGACAGCTTTATTTGTTATATTTCATTTCTCTTAATTATTCGAGTAGCCCCTCGATCGTTAAGTTTTTAACTGGTAGAAAATCCTCCTCAGTGTCTAAATAATGAACGTTTACGCGATCACCTTCTTTAAGGTAAATAGCAAGGGAGTTACTCTCTGACGAAATAATGAAGTTTTTGTTATTATCTAACAAGAATGAAATCAATGTATAGTCACCAGATTTCTCCTTGTATACTCTTACTACTGAACCGGAAACCTGTTTTTCTTCTGCCGTCCCGCGTCCATCAACTGAACTGCCACCCTTTTGTAATGCTGTTTTGTATTGCTTTAATGCCTCATTAGGTGTATTAGCATAGACTGATATTTCGGGATTAGCTGCTGAAACAATAAAATAATTTTGTAGGAATCCATTAGAATCAAGTACAGGGACTAACCAGCTTGCTTCTCCATAAAAATTATAAAGTACAGGCATTTCTCCTTGCCATTTTTTTTCAATGAATTTCTTCTCTATAATTTGTAAGGCACCTTGTGAATCCATATAGGATTCTTCTAAATTTCCCGTATAGTAAGTTGCTTTTCCAGTTCTGGAATTTGTAAGTGAGTACCCTAGCATTGAATCAACGCCCTCTTTTGGGCTTGTAAAATCAGTGAAATAATACATTTCACCTTCCTCGTTGAAAATTGGGCTGACATTTGCCTCAGTTCCTTCATCTGAAGGTAGTTTAACATCAGATTTACCAAAAAGACTATTCCAGAAACCATGAATATATTTTCCATAATAGCTATTTTGCAGACTAACTGCTTCAGGAGAGACAGCACCGTCAATAAACTTTGGAACATCAGCTAATTTGTAATCCATAGTCTCACCTGTTTTAGGGTCAACCATTACGATTCCTTCAGCTTTAAAGCCATTTCGGGCCGTTACAAAACTACCATATGTTCTAATATAATAGGGTTTACCTTCATCATCAATTTCTAATTGTGTTTGTCCATAGAATATCCGTTTCGGATAGTTCATACGAATATGGCGTTCGAGATTCTTTTGGAAATATGAAGAAGGTGTGTAAACCATATCAGCTTTAATAAACCTTGGATTAGCAGATGAATCAGTAGCACTTAGTGTGAAATATCCAGGTGTTTTATCCCCGTTCCACCATTTGAAGAAACCCGAAAATTCTACAGGTGCAATATAGACAAATTCATTATTTACTTTTTGAATTTGTAATTGTCCAAGCTCATAATAGCTAGTATTCGGTACTTGACCAAATGCCTTTTTCATCTTATTGCGAGCAAATTGTGGAGGGACACTTGCAGGTGTTTTTGTTTCATCAAATGCTTGAATTTCAACCTGTTCCTCCATTTTTACCTGTTTGAATTTTTCATTGGCATTAAAAACAGGTGCGATTAGGAAGTAGATACCTATAATAAAACTAGCAGCAAATATAATACCTTTTATTAGCCTTTCCTTTCCGTTAGATATGATAGTCGCTATGGCTGTTACGATGATTGTAAATATCCATAATGATGTAAAATTGCGATCTAGATTTGTAAAGTAATAAAAGGTAAAGGTTAACACCATAGTTAATATCGTTATGGTAATAAATGGAGTGATAAAAGATGGTTTCTTTTTATCTTTTTTCTTTGCACCTGAGAGATGCTCCCTCATAATCGGAATAACTACTAGGGCAGTAATCAAGCCGATTATTAACGAAAACAGAAAGATATTACTCATTATTGTCTTCCCTTCATAATTAAATGTTATATGTTATATACGAATGATTAACAAAAAGGTTCCATGCCGTCATTAGATAAAAAAATGGTGAAGGAAATTTCCCTCACCATTAACGAAGATATTAAACAAATATAAAGTATAGGATAAATAATACACATAGAACATACATAATTGGATGGACTTCTTTAAAACGTTTTTGTGCAATCATTGCAAATGGATATAAGATAAAGCCAAGGGCGATCCCTGTTGCCACACTCGATGTTAATGGCATCATAATGATCGTGACAAAAGATGGTATGACGATCTCTAATCTGCCCCAATTTATTTTGCTTATTTCCATAGCCATTAACGCACCGACAATAATGAGAGCTGGTGCTGTTACTTCAGTCGTTATGACGGAAAGAATAGGTGAGAAGAATAATGCTATTGTAAAGCAAATTGAGATAACAACAGCTGTAAAGCCTGTACGTCCCCCAACTGCGATCCCTGCTGTTGATTCTACAAATGAAGCAGTTGTTGATGTACCGAAAATCGCTCCGGCAACTCCTGATGTCGAATCAGCCAATAAAGCTCTCCCTGCATTTGGTATTTCATTATCTCTCATAATGCCTGCTTGACTAGCTACTGCAATAAGGGCACCAGCCGTATCAAAAAATGCTACAAATAAAAATGTAAAGATAACTGTAAGGACTTGAGGTGTAAAAATATCTCCTAAATGTGAAAAGACAACGCCAAACGTTGGTTCTAAGCTAGGAACGCTGCCAATTATTGAACTAGGAACATCGATAAAACCTGCAATCATTCCAATAATTGTCGTAATCACCATACCGTAAAAAATACCACCATTTATCCCTCTTACTAGCATCATTAATGTAATAATAAAACCAACGACTGCTAACCCTGTACCTGGAGAAGTTAAATCTCCGATTGAAACAAAGGTATCTGGATTAGAAACGACAATCCCGGCATTTTTTAATCCAACAAATGCGATAAAAAATCCAATACCTGAAGCGATTGCATATTTCAAATCTTGTGGTATAACATTAATAATTTTCTCGCGAATTTTTAATAAACTCAATATCATAAAAATAATGCCAGCTACAAAAACTCCGGTAAGAGCAATTTGCCATTCGATTCCCATTCCTATACATACAGAAAAAGTAAAAAATGAATTAAGCCCCATACTTGGTGCAATTCCAATAGGATAATTTGCGAGTAGCCCAATTAAAAGGGAACCTACGATAGCGGATAAGGCAGTAGCAGTAAATAACGCACCCTTATCCATTCCAGCTTGGCTTAATATAATAGGATTAACAACAAGAATATAAGCCATTGATAGAAATGTAGTTATTCCTGCTAATGTTTCCCTTTTATATGAAGTTTGTCTTTCTTCGAATTTAAAGAATTTTTTCATGATGTGTTCCTCCAAAATATAAACAATGATGTTAAGAATTGAGACTAATTAATAGTTTGAACAGATATTGGGTTATTATTCTAGTAGAACGGGTTTGTCAACGCATAAAAAAAACTTTGGCTACTAAAGCTGCCAAAGTTGTCTTTAAAAGGAATAGGTGATAAGTCACTATCCTTGTAGACAAGCCATTTAAGGTAGCTGGTAGAAACGTTCAAGCCATATTCTCGAACTTATACAAGGGAATTTATAAATAGATAATAGTCGGATTTTATCAGTTTTCGACAACGTTCGTCAATAGCAAGTAAAATAGTTTATATATTCATTTAATTTAAAAAGGAAATTATCACCGTGCTTTCAATAATATGTATTATCATATAAATCTCAAAATAACAGATACACCGTGCTTCACATCCTATATAAATAATAGTATGATAGTCATCAAAGAATGGTAATTATCTTACATATTGATTTTTCCGAGAGGAGTTTTAAATATGGATATTTCAAAAGTAGTTGTGTTTCGAGCTGGAAATGAAGAATACGGAGTACCTATTGAAAACGTTATTTCTATTGAAAAATTAGAGGACATAAACGTCATCCCAAATATGCCTTATTATATGAAGGGTGTTGTCATGGTGAGAGGGGAATTAATTCCTACACTTGATACGAACAATATCTTATATAAGCAGGAAACGACTATTACAGAAAACATAAAACTTATCGTTATTCAATCAGATGAACTATCAGTAGCTTTAATAGTTGAAGATGCAAAAGAAATTATTGATATTGAACAAGAACAACTGAAGTCTATATCAGTGGGTGCTTTTCAAGCAACAAAATATTTTGTTGCTGTTGCAAGTATTGAAAGCCGGTTAATTACGATTATTGACCCGAATCAATTTATCTCTAGTCTTGAAGGGATTTCCCTCGTAAAGGACGAAATTATCAGTCACCAATTATAAAATTGGTGATTTTTTGATGAGAAGTAAGTGGTGCTTACATAAAGAATTGGATTTCTTAAAGAAGCTTAACTATGTTAAAGTGTTCATATAAATGAAGAAAATTAATATCGTGTGGTGTATTATTTATGGAACGATCACATAGTGGAAGAATCATTCTTCATGTTGATATGAATAGCTTTTACGCATCTGTTGAAATAGCCTTTAACCAAGCATTAAAGAATAAGCCATTAGCCATTGCAGGAAATGTAGAAGAACGAAAAGGAATCATTGTTACTTGCAGCTATGAAGCAAGGGCTAAAGGCGTTAAGACAACGATGCCACTATGGCAGGCAAGAAAATTATGTCCAGATTTAATTGTTATGAAACCTAATTTTGAAAGATATCGAAAAGCTTCGAAAGCAATGTTTGACATCTTAAGGGAATACACGGATCTTGTTGAGCCGGTTTCAATTGATGAAGGATATATGGATATTACAAATTGTGTTGGGCAAACTCCTCTGGAAATTCCTAAGCAAATCCAGCAACGATTACTTGATGAGTTATTGCTACCTTGTAGCATTGGGGTAGCTCCAAACAAATTTTTAGCTAAAATGGCCTCCAATATGAAAAAACCATTAGGAATAACTATTTTAAGGAAACGAGAGCTTTCAGATAAACTGTGGCCATTACCTGTAGCAGAGATGCATGGAGTGGGTAATAAAACAGCAAAGAAACTTGAGACAATAAATATTAAGACTATTTATGATTTAGCACATGGTGATTCTATACAATTGAAAAAATTACTTGGAATCAATGGAGAGCTGCTTAAACAGCGCGCTAATGGAATAGACACTCGTGAGGTAGATCCAGATTCAATTTATGAATTTAAGAGCATTGGAAACTCAACAACATTAGCAAAGGATACAACTAATGAAAAAGAAATTAATGATGTTCTAAGAAGGCTTGCACATTCTGTAATGGTAAGAATGAAGCGAAAGGAAGTACTCACGACTAGAATTTTTATTAGCATTCGGTTTGGAAATTTAAAAACAATTACAAGAAGTAAAAAGCTTGAGAACCCAATTAAAAATGAAGAAGATATATATTCAGTCGCAAAACAACTCTTTTTTGCAAATTGGAACGAAGAGCCGATTCGACTATTAGGTATTACAGCACAAGACCTGTTAGGGAAAAATGATGCTATTAAACAGTTGGATTTGTTTTCCTTTGAGGAAGATGCAAAGGAGGAGCCACTGCTATCTGTTATGAATAAAATTAACGAAAGATATGGAAATCAGCTGATTCAACGAGGTGTTAAAGGTGCCTTAGAGACTGATATTTCACCTGGAACTAGCTTTAATAAAGATTTTTTAAGAGATTAAGCGATTACATTGGTTATGTTACTTGAAAAGTATACGAAACTTATGGTATTTTCTATTATAGTCATAATAAATAATTCGAATTGTGTGTCAATTTCGTAAGTTTTGTCAAAAGGGGCAGATATATGTCGGCACCTTTTCATATTCTAAGGACTAGAAGGGACGTAAGTAAATGTCAAAACAACAAATTGGTGTTATTGGTTTGGCTGTAATGGGGAAAAATTTAGCTTTAAATATTGAAAGTCGTGGATTTTCAGTATCAGTTTTTAACCGTTCAGCAGAAAAAACAGAAGAATTTCTAAAAGAAGCGGAAGGGAAAAATGTTGTTGGTACATACAGCATTGAAGAGTTTGTCCAATCTTTAGAAACCCCTCGCAAAATTTTATTAATGGTAAAGGCTGGAGCTCCAACTGATGCGACAATTGAATCACTATTACCACATCTTGATAAAGGTGATATTCTAATCGATGGTGGTAACACATTATACACAGATACACAGCGTCGAAATAAGGAGTTAGCTGAAAGTGGCATCCATTTCATTGGAACTGGTGTATCAGGTGGGGAAGAAGGGGCATTAAAAGGTCCTTCAATTATGCCTGGTGGACAAAAAGAAGCATTTGATCTTGTTCAACCTATTTTAGAAGCTATTTCAGCTAAAGTTGGTGGAGATCCTTGCTGTACATACATTGGTCCAGATGGTGCTGGTCACTATGTGAAAATGGTGCATAACGGAATCGAATACGGAGACATGCAATTAATTTCAGAAGCTTACTTTATTTTGAAAAACGTTTTAGGCTTAAATGCCGAAGAGCTTCATGAAGTGTTTGCTGAATGGAATAAAGGAGAGCTTGACAGCTACTTAATTGAGATCACTGCGGATATTTTCACTAAAATTGATGAAGAAACAGGCAAGCCGCTTGTAGATGTGATTCTTGATACTGCAGGGCAAAAAGGAACTGGAAAATGGACAAGTAAAAGTGCTCTTGATTTAGGTGTTCCACTTCCTATTATTACAGAGTCTGTATTTGCACGTTTCATTTCAGCTATGAAGGAAGAGCGTAAAAAAGCAAGCACAATTCTTTCAGGTCCTACTGCAAAATCTTATACAGGAAACAAAGAAGAGCTTATTGAAGCAGTTCGTAAAGCATTATATATGAGTAAAATTTGTTCTTATGCTCAAGGTTTTGCACAAATGAGAGCAGCTTCAGAAGAGTACAATTGGGATTTAAAATACGGTGATATCGCAATGATTTTCCGTGGTGGTTGTATCATCCGTGCTGCATTCCTACAAAAAATCAAGGATGCATATGATAAAAACCCACAATTAGAAAATCTTTTACTTGATTCATATTTTAAAGAAATTGTTGAAAGCTACCAAGGGGCTCTTCGTCAAATTCTTACTGTAGCAATTGAAAATGGTGTTCCAGTACCATGCTTCTCTTCTGCACTATCTTACTATGATAGCTACCGTACTGAAACATTGCCAGCTAACCTTTTACAAGCACAACGTGACTACTTCGGTGCTCACACATATCAACGTGTTGATAAAGAAGGTATTTTCCATACTGAATGGATGCAAAAATAATAAAGAAAATGTGATTTTGGGCAAGGACTTATGTTCTTGTCCTTTTTTAATGAGAGGGTATATTAATGCTTATTGTTGACTGTCATGTGGCTTTATTTATTGCTGCAAGTTCTATAGACGAAATAATAACCTAGCTTAACAACGTCTAAATAAACAAAAAGAGCTATTACAGTTCTACTGTAATAGCCAATAAGGAGATACTTTGGGTTGCATCTTACATTAATAGCTTATGTGGATTCCATTTAAGATGTATGAGACAGATAGACGAGCAGATTCGCACATTTTTTATATTATATGAGTAAAACATAGAGTGTTTAAAGAAGTTAGGTGATGAAGAGCTGTATAAAAATAGAGGTTCTTACAAATTGAAAAGGCTGGAGCAATGTGCTTCCAGCCTTTGTTAATGTGCGCCCGGCATGGGTACAGTCTATAGGGTGCAAGTCCCGAGCCACGAAGGCAGTAGTAGTGGTTAGTTTAACGCAAGGGTGTCCGTGGTGACGCGGAATCTGAAGGAAGCGGGCGGCAAACCTCCGGTCTGAGGAACACGAACTTCATATTAGGCTAGGTACCATTGGAT